>NZ_JACJPZ010000006.1:0-114205 GCF_014696335.1 Dolichospermum sp. FACHB-1250 | reverse complement strand
AAAGCTGAGAGAACGAAGCGGGAGAAAAAAATTGCTAAGTTGAATAATGAAATTGATAAGTTACGGGTGGAAATTGAGGAAATAGAAAATGGTAGAATGTATGAAAATGCTTTGGAATGGCGCTTTGAGTTTCCTGAAGTGTTAAATAATGATGGTGTTTTTGTTGGTTTTGATGTGGTTATTGGAAATCCTCCTTATATTAGACAGGAAGAAATTAAACAATTAGAACCAATTTTGCAGACAAATTTTATTACCTATTCAGGAACTGCTGACTTGTATGTATTTTTCGTGGAAAGGGGATTTAAAATTCTTAAAACTAAAGGTCAATTTTGTTATATAATGCCTAATAAATGGATGCAAGCGGGTTATGGAAAAGCTTTAAGAACCTATATTTTAGAAAATCAATTACAAGGGATTATTGATTTTGGTGATATTCAAATATTTGAAGAAGCAACTACTTATCCTTGCATTCTGAATGCTTCAAAACAGCAGCAAAATACTAATTTTATTTCTGCTACTGTAAAAACACTTAATTATAGTAATAAATTTGCAGCATATATAAAAAGTATTTCTAATCAAATAAAAGTTGAAACCTTAAATGATGAAATTTGGGTAATTTCTTCTGATAGTGATCAGAAATTACTATCAAGAATTAAAAGTAACTGTGTTTCACTCGCTGAATATATTGATCATAAATCATTTCGTGGAATCTTAACAGGTTTAACAGAAGCATTTGTCATTGGTAATGAAAATTGTAGAGAAATAATTAACAAAGATAGTCGAAATTCAAAAATAATTCGTTCATTTATTTTAGGTCGTAATATAAAACCTTATGCAATTCCTGAAGTAGAAAATTATTTAATAAAAATTGATAAAGGCTTTACCAATTCATTTAGAGAAAATCAAGATGCTTGGATATGGTTATCGGAAAATTATTCAGCAGTTTCTAATTATTTAAGTCTATTTAAAGATCAAGCAGAAAAAAGAACAGATAAAGGTGATTACTGGTGGGAGTTGAGAGCCTGTGATTATTATCAAGAATTTGAAAAACCTAAAATAATGTATCAAATATTTCAGACAAAACCATGTTTTATTTATGATGAACAGGGGCTATATTGTAATAATTCTATGTGGATTATTTCCAAAGCAGATAAGATTTTATTGGCTATTCTTAATTCAAAAATGGGTTGGTGGCTAATTTCAAAATACTGTACCGCTATTCAAAATGGATTTCAATTAATTTGGAAATACTTTGGACAAATCCCAATTCCTCAAGCAAATCCAAAACAAGGGGAAGTTATTACTTCCGTTGTTAATCAAATTCTCACTGCTAAAAAATCAGATCCAAAAGCAGATACAACCACATTAGAAACAGAAATAGATCAACTAGTTTATCAACTTTATGAATTAACACCAGAGGAAATTAAAATCATAGAAGGGTAAACACCACAAATTCCAGATCCCCGACTTCTGAGATTAATTTATCATTTATTGATAAGATAAAAAAGAAGTCGGGGATATTATTTTCATCCCTAACGCACCTCATTTAAACTTTCAATTTGTTCCGTAAACATCTCTGTAAACAAACTCATTACCGTGCGTTCTTCACGAACTTTAATATTAGCAGTAATGGACATCCCTGACTGTAAAGATATCTTTCTATCTTGATTCGTGAGATTTAAATGTTGTTTGTCTAACTTAACTGTGGCCGGAAATCTATAAAATTGATGGTTTTGGTCTGGAGGTAAAGCATCTGAAGCAATCTTAGTTACTTTACCTTTAATATCACCAAATTCACTAAAGGGAAAGGAGTCAATTCTTACATCTACGTTCATACCTTTTTTGACAAAACCAATGTCTTTATTGGTAATGAAAACTTCTGCTGATAGGTTTTCTTTGGGGACAATTTGTAGTAATTTTTGTGTGGAATTAGCAACAAAGCCAACATTTTTAGCCTGGAGATCAAAAACTATTCCTCCTACTGGAGCGCGAAGTTCTTGATATTTAAAGTTTAATTGTGTTTGCGATATTTTGCTATTTATGTCTGCTAAACGCTGTTCATTGTCTAAAATGACCTTCGTGAACTGACTATCAATTTCAGCAATGCGTTGTTTATTATTGCCTATTTTTTCCAAAATATCTTTACCGGAACTAGCAACTGTATTAGTTAATTGCTGTTTTCCTTTATCAATATCAAATTCTAGACGTTTTATTTCTTCCTGCAATTGTGAGATTTCCGCTGCGAGAGTTTGTACCTGTTGTTTCTGATTCAGATATTGAAGTTGGGAAATACCCCCTTCTTCCGCTAAGACTTTGATTTTGGCTAAAATACCGCTTTGAATGGCTAGACTATTGCGAGTATCTTGCAGTTTAAATTGAGTTTGAGAAAGTTGTTTTCTAGTTTTTTCAACTTCTAAATTTGCGGCTTTGGAACGAGACGCTAATTCTATTTTTGCAACTGCTAGTAGTTGTTCTTCGTCAATTCCTATTCCTGCTGTTCCCGATGAATTTCTCAATTGAGAACGTAATAGTTCATTTGCTGCTACTAAGGAAGCGCGACTTTTGAGCAGAAATGCTGATTCTCCTGGTAGTTTACTGCGTAAAAATTCTATTTCAGAATCTTTACCTCTGCTTGCTCCCATTAAGCGTCGATAGATATTGTTTTCTTGAATTAAAGCTATGCGAATTTTATTCAAGGCATTTAATTCTGCTAGGGTAGCAATAGACTCAAATGTTAATAACAATTGTCCTGGTTTTACTTCGTCTCCATCTTTTACATAAATTGATTTAACGACTCCATTAACGGGAGCTTGTACCTCTTTGACTGTTCCTTCTGGTTTTAATTGACCCGTTGCAGGAATTGTTTGCTCAATTTTGGCTAAACAAGCCCAAGTAATTCCAAAACAAGCTAATCCCATGAGGGTGATCATGATGGTTCGTGACCATATTGGAGATTGTCGTAAAACTACAGATTGCTCAAAATTATCGAAATTAAAGTCAATTTTAGGCTGTTGGGAACTGGGTTTGGGAGATGTTAATACTTTTGAGTCTTTATATGATCCATTGCCATTTCCGTTTCCGTTGCCATTTCCGTTGCTGCGATTACCATTAACTTGAGTCATAATAATTTGGGATTTGGGATTTTAGATTGAATATTTACTGGAGTGTCATTTGAGCTTGGCTCTGTTATCAGTTGGATTTTATTTAAGCAACTGACAGGGTTTAGCATTGCTAAACCCCTAGAAATAATTGACTACAAATTTACTTCCTGTTGTTGATAAAGATAGAAATAATGACCTTTAGCAGCCATAAGTTCTTGATGATTACCTTGTTCTATCATCCTACTGTTATCCATGACGACGATAGTATCGGCATTACTAACAGTATTTAAACGGTGGGTAATGAAGAAGACGGTACTACCTTTAAAAGCGCGAGCTAAGTTCAGACAAATTTGTTTTTCGGTGGGATAATCTAGGGCGCTGGTGGCTTCATCTAGAACTAGTAATTTAGGTCTTTGTAACACAGAACGTGCGATCGCAATTCTTTGTCTTTGTCCACCAGAAAGGGCTGATCCTCTTTCCCCAACTCGCGTATTATAGCCTTGGGGTAAACCCATAATAAATTCATGGGCAACGGCAATTTGAGCAGCTTCAATAATCTCCTCTGTTGTGGCTTCAGGATTAGTTAAAGCAATATTTTCCTGTACTGTACCATCAAATAAAAGGGTATCTTGAGGAACTACACCAATTTGTCGCCGCAGAGAATAAAGTTCGACTTTGGCAATGTCGTAACCATCAACTAAAATTCTGCCAGATTCTGTGTCATAAAGTCTGAGCAGTAATTTCATCATTGTACTTTTTCCCGAACCACTTTGTCCAACAATACCGACAAATTGACCTGCGGGAAATTCGACAGTAACATTACTCAATTGTAGGGGGCCTGAGGCGGCAAATCGGAAGGAAACGTTTTCATATTTGACTCCACCAATAATCGGTGGGAGGGGAATATTATTCTTATCTATTTCTGCTTCTTGGGGGCTGTCAACAATATCGCTTAATCGTTCTAAGGATAACCCGGTTTCTTGGAAGTTCTGCCAGATTTGTGCCAGCCGTAATATGGGGGTGGTAACGTAACTAGAAATAATCCGAAAGGCAATTAATTCCCCTAATGTTAGTTCTTGTTTTAAAACTAAATAAGCTCCCACCCATAAAACTAATAAGCTGCTGAGTTTGCTTAAAAACTGACTTGTGGAGTTAGCTAATGTGGAAGTAATAACGGTTTTAAAACCTGCGGCCACAAATTTAGCATATTTTTTTTGCCAAGAAAAACGCGATCGCAATTCAATATTTTGGGCTTTAACTGTTTGAATACCTGACATCACCTCCACTAAATAAGATTGAGTTTCGGCGTTACGTTCTGCTTTACCTCTTAATTGTCTACTCACTGTTGGGGCAGCAATTAATGTCACTAACACAAATAGAGGGATGGTTCCTAAACCTACTATGGTCAATTGCCAACTGTAAAACAGCATGACCACTATATAAACTACGGAAAATAGGGCATCTAACACTACTGTTAAGGCCGTACCCGTGAGGAACTGACGAATATTTTCTAGTTCATTAATTCTGGTGGATAATTCACCCACTGGCCTTTTATCAAAATACCGCAGTGGTAAGCGCAATAGGTGGTCAATAATTTGTGACCCCAAACTCATATCAATGCGGTTGGTGGTATCTACAAATAAGTAAGTCCGCAATGTAGTTAATACCGCTTCAAATACACCCACTGCTAATAGTAATACTCCTAAAACATTTAGGGTATTAATACTATTTTGAACGATGACTTTATCAATAATTAGCTGAATGATTAGAGGATTAGCTAGGGCGGCTAATTGGACGAAGAAGGAAGCAATAAATACTTCTATTAGCACCCGTCGGTAACGGGATAAGTAAGGAACAAACCATCCTAATCCAAAGCGTTCTTTAGGTGTTTCCTTGGTAGCACTGAGCAATAAAACCCTAACTTGTGGTTGTAAGTTGGTTTCATCTGTTTCTAATTCTTTCAGCAATTTATCAAGGCTGGTGTTGATAATACCTTGAGATGGTACACCCAAAACGGCTTTTTTTCCATTTACGGCATAAAGAACCGCAAAACTGTCACGATAGCGAATTAATGCTGGGGTAGGAATGCGGTTAATGGAAACAGCCGGAACATCAACTAGCTGGGATTTGAGTCCAATTAATTCTGATAAATAAGCGCAAAGTTGAAAAGATACACTGCCTTGACGCTTGATTTGGTCATTTAAAATGCGGCGGACTACTTCTTTCCGAAAGGGAATTTCTAAATGCTTGGATAGCATTTGAAAACAAGCCAGACTAGATTCTAGTTCTCCCTGTCCTTTAAAAAATGGATATTTTTGATTTTTTGGTAAATCCTTTGATGTGCTTGTCCCAATAAATTCCGATTCTGTTGCGTAGGGAACTTCTTCTATGGTGACAGTACCATCTAACAGATTTTCTAATTTCTCTGTTTTTAGAGGTGGACTATCCACTAATGATAAATCACTCTGACTGATACCCAACAAACGGACAGGCAGTTTATCTTTAACTTCAATTACTTCGTCTTCTAAGCGAGAACCAGGGGTTAAATTGCTCAGATCACAACTACTACTTACAAACCAAATTCGATCACTTTCTAATTCTCTTAAAGACGTTTTTCCTGGTCGTAAATAGTGAATTTTTGACCCTAATAACGCCTGTTCCGTCAGGTCTTTGAGATTATGATTGGCTAAAGGTTGTTGTGCTATCTGTAAACTCAAGATATCAAATACTTCTGCCAAGTTAGTTATTTGTTGACGAGCCTGAGTAAATGCTAAATTTCGAGATAGGAATTGTAAATAATCTGCTGCATTCCAGGTTAAACATATCACTTCTTCATAGGCGATCGCTGTTTCGCACGGAATTTGACGTAACCAAGAAATTTCCCCAATTACCGCTCCTGGTTCTACTATTTTTAAAGTAATTGGTGATTGGTTTTCCGGGTATCCTAGTAGTCTGATCCTGCCTTGATAAAGAATTGATACTTTTTGAGGTAATTGTTCTTTGCCAACAATTTTCTGCCCCATGCGGTAACGTAAAGGCTGTAAAATTTGTGGTGATGAGAGTTTGCTAATTTCCTCGCTTGATAATTGGTCAAACCCTGGAATCGTGGCAATAAATTCTTCAAAGGTACTCTTAGTATAAGTCATGTTTCTTGAGGTTAATTATGTCAATTTATATTGGCCAAAGGTTCGGGTAATTTATGATGTTTGAATTTGCCATTTTCGTTCTGTCATTTGTTCTTGTAACCATTGATTAAATCTTTCATTCAGCAACCGTTGCCGCATTGAACGATCCAGTTGGGCTGGTAGTAATTTTTCTAAGCGGACAATTACCAGTACATTATTAATTTGAGTTGGTGGTGATAACTGCTGTGGCTGGCTTCTTGAAAGGATATTCACCAATGTTGGATGAAGGGATTGTAAATCTATTGGACCTACTAAGCCATCAGTTTGAGCTTCTGGACCTTGGGCATATTCCCGTGCTAACTCAGCGAAAGACTGTTCACCCTCTTTGATGCGGAAGTAGATTTCTTGGGCAATCCCGATTTCCGAGGTAGTAATCAGCGAATAAATTACCCTATCTAGTTGGGCTTTACGTTGGAAGAAGTACGAGTTTAAATCCCCACCCCAAGTGGCCTCTTTAAACTTTTCTAGTTTTAATTGTCGCATGGCCATGATCTTTAATTGCTGGAAATTTTCTCCTTGTTGATCTATTCCCTGATATTGTTGGGCTAATTGTTCGCAGACCTGTTTTTCTTCTTCTGGAGTATGGACAATTTCGGCTGCTGCGATCGCTTGATCAATGATAATTTCCTTGATTAATACGGGAATAAGCTGGTATTCCGATATTAATGATAGAACTTCTCCGGGCTGGAGGATGCGATCGCCCCATTGCAGGACTTGATTCTTATGGCTTGTGATCAGATTTGTCACCGTTTTTAACTGCTTTTGAAAAGATAATAGGACTAGGTTTTGAACAAGTTATCTTTTGGTTAAGATTAGATAATCTATTACTAATTTACTCTGCTTTCAAGTTAGTGTATAGATGTATATCAGTAAATTTTCCATCGGCAGAAGTTGATTTGCTAGATGTAGATAATCAGACTGTTGATATTTGGATATTATTGTACCAAAATACCATGGATTGATAAATTTGTCATACCAAACTTACTTTTACTCTATAAATCTTTGCTAACCTTAACTATGGCATCATCCCCTGCTAAATTGCTCGTTCTGGATCACAGAAAATCAGGCCGGTAAATCGTAATTACGACTTACCAGCCTGAAGTAGACAATTAAATTTATTGCTCCTACCTCATCAAATCATCCTAATTAACGAAATCTGCCAGGATTTAGACGAGCAGGGTCTTTTTTTGGTCTATTGCGTCCAATTCCTACCCCATTTCTCAATTTTTTGGCAGTACCACCATCTTGAGGATCAAGGTATGGTTTCAAATTAATTCCACTTCTAAAAGAACTAAGCTGATTATTACCACTTACAAGTGTTTGTCCTATGTTGTATAAACTATCTCCCTTTCCTCTCTGAGGTTCAGTGTAGGTATCAACAGCAATAGTTTGTTGTCCACTATCAGCGGTAGTGAGATTTTGGAATACACTATTACGGATTGCATAGGGATCTTTACCACGGGGTACTGTTAAGACAATTCGACAATTGGGTTGGGCTTCAGTGGTGACACAAATAATATTTTCGTTGTTTTCTAAAGCTATTCGTAGTTCTTGTAAACCATCGGGACGATATAATTCTAAACGTCCTGCGATCGCTTGACAACGTTTTTGGGCATCCCAACCCCCACCTAAATTTTGAGGTGCAGCCCAAGCAAAATATTGTCCTGGTTGACTTTGGGGCTGATACATGACTGTAAACTGTCCATTGTAAGATTGACAACTAAATCTTGTACTACTGTTAACTGTGGTAGAATTTGGTACACTGGTTGTAGTCGAACCTGATGGAACTGTAGTTGAACTTGATGGAACTGTACTTGAACCTGATGGAATTGTAGGCACCACAACTTGAGCAACAGTCACAGCATTTCCAAAAAATAAAGAACAGCCAAGACTACTCAAGAATAAGAACCGCAGCGATTGTAAAGACATAAATATAATCCGTAGTGGAGATAGGTAAATAGCTGATGTCTATATTGACGGAGAACATAAGTTTTTGATTCATGGAAAAATCTGTTTTTTGTTTTTACTACCGCAGAAACCGCTGTATTATATGTTTACTAAAATTTAAATTTATTAATGTATTGCAACAATTATGAAATATTTCTTAAAATTTGCCTAGTCCTACATATTCCCTGCTAACGCTATATTAGAGGTTTTGTAAGTCATGCGCCCATGGAAATTATTATTGGTTGGCTGTACCCCAAGTTAATGAGTACTTATGGTGATCGGGGAAATGTGATTACCATAGAACGTCGCGCCCAGTGGCGGGGGTATAATGTGACTGTATTGCCCTTGGATCAAAATTCCACCGCAGAAGATATCAAATCAGTAGATGTGATTGTCGGTGGTGGGGCGCAAGACCGTCAACAAGAAATTGTGATGCGGGATTTACAGGGTGAAAAAGCTGAGGCCATGCGTCATAAAATAGAAAATGGTACACCGGGAGTTTTTACCTGTGGTTCTCCTCAACTACTGGGAAATTATTATGAACCAGCTTTCGGAAAAAGAATTGAGGGTTTAGGAATATTGGATTTAGTTTCTGTTCATCCTGGTGAAAATACTAAAAGATGTATTGGTAATTTGGTCATAGAAGTTACAGCTTCCCGGTTAGCAGCCGAATTGCAAGCAATGACAGGGATAAAACCTTATTTAGTCGGGTTTGAAAATCACGGTGGCCGGACTAAATTAGGGAAGGTGGAAGCTTTGGGGCGGGTAGTGTATGGCTTGGGTAATAATGGAGAAGATGGAACAGAAGGAGCGTTTTATCAAAATGCGATCGCTACCTATTCCCACGGTCCATTATTACCTAAAAATCCCTTTGTTGCTGATTGGTTAATTCAAACCGCGTTAAGATTAAAATATCAGCAAGAAATCAAACTTTCAGCTTTAGATGATACCTTAGCGATGCAGGGACGAGAAGCAATGTTTAAACGGTTAAAAGTTGATTTACCCAATGCTGCGGGAATCAGAATTTAAAATAGGTGTAGTTTAGATTAAATAAGAATCTAAATTTTAATATTAAACTACATGATTTTTATAGAAAAAAAACATAATTTTCTATAAAACATCTGATAAGTTACTATAAAAACCCGAAATCATTTAGTTAGTCATCATTTGAAATCTGTGCAACTTCCTTCTTTACCAGAATTTGAAAATCGCTCGTATCATCACCCTGATCAGGGTTTACAAGAATTACTCAGTCGTCTGATCATCAGAATGCAACGAGATGAATTGATTAGACAAACGACAAATCAATTGCGAGAATCTTTACAGGTTGATCGGGTAGTATTGTATTATTTTTATGGACAATGGCAAGGACAAGTGACATTTGAGTCATTAGGTTCTGATGAATATTCGATTCTCGGTTCTACTGGTCCTAGTGATTGTTTTAATAATGAGTATGCTGCGTTATACTTAAAAGGACGAGTACGAGCGATCGCTGATATAGAATTAGAAGCGATTGAGGATTGTCACCGTGAATTTCTGCGCGGTATGCAGGTTCGGGCTAATTTAGTAGTGCCAATTTTAATACCAAGGGGATTATGGGGGCTATTAGTAGCTCATCACTGCCAAAGTGCGCGTTTTTGGACTTTAGCAGATATTGAATTGATGGAAAAGGGAGCGGGAACTTTAGCAACAGATTCTAATATTTTAGAGAGCTAATCATGTAAAGAATTTTTCTGATGTTGATGTTTTTTAGATATTACAGCGGTTTCCGCTCTTATGAGGTACAAAGTTGAATCATGAAACTCTTGTAGTGCGGGCATCTTGCCCGCTAGATATGTACCTCATAACACCGGGAAGTGCTGTATATTTGAGAAAGAAGTCGGTAAGCTGATGCTTTATCTGTGGTCATCAAAACGGAATTATTCACTGGGACGCACATCCTGGTAATATGATTGATATTAAAAGAAAATAGAAATACTGTAGGGGCAACCCCCTGTGGTTGCCCTTAGCTAATCTAGCTTTTGCAGCTTGGAAATGCTAGAAAATAATACAATATTCATAATCCACCAACCCGAAACGGTAATGGTTCAAATCCCTATTAAACCCTTAACCCTTGATGAATTTCTCAAATTACCAGAAACCAAACCGGCAAAGGAATTTGTTAACGGCCAAATCATTCAAAAACCCATGCCTCAAGGAAAACATAGTACAGTTCAGCTTGACCTCGGTTCTAGTATTAACCTAGCACTCAAACCCCGGGGCGTAGCCCGTGTATACTCTGAATTACGCTGTACCTTTGGCGGTAGATCCATTGTACCTGATCTTGCAGTCTTCACTTGGGAACGCATTCCCCGTGATGAAAATGGTGAAGTTGCTAAGACCTTTGCTATCGCTCCTAACTGGACAATTAAAATACTTTCTCCTGAACCAAGTCAAACTAAAGTTGTTCGTAATATCCTCCATTGTATTAGTCATGGTACTCAAATGGGTTGGTTAATTGACCCCGCAGAAAAACTAGTTTTTGTCTATTTTAGTGATCAACGTATTCTATTATTTGAACTAGAAACAGATGGCTTACCTGTTCCACCTTTTGCTGAGTCTTTTAATCTTACTGTAGGTCAACTTTTCAGTTGGCTAAATGAATAAATGCTATCAGCGATCGCTTTTTTAAGTCGTGGTAATGTATTTGGTATAGTGCTAAGTTCTCTGTCAACTGCAAATTTTATGGATTCCCATTTGCCACTGTGTCAAGCTATAGCCCATCGTATTATTACTAATTCCCAAAAAAGAATTACCTTTGCGGAATACATGGATATGGTGTTATATCATCCAGAATATGGCTATTATGCCAGTGATGCTGTAAAAATTGGATTTCGAGATAGTGACTTTTTCACATCTGCCAGTTTAGGATCTGATTTTGGGGAATTACTGACCAAGCAATTTTATCAAATGTGGGAGATTTTAGATCAACCCATATCCTTTAATTTGGTAGAAATGGGAGCAGGACAAGGCATATTAGCCTCCCATATTCTCAACTATGCAAAGCAAGAATACCCAGACTTTTTTGCAGCGGTCAAATATATTATTGTTGAAAAATCACAAAGTTTAAAACAAGAACAACAACAACGGTTACAAGATTTTTCTGTAGATTGGTGTAACTTGGAAGAAATCACCCCCAATTCCATTATTGGCTGTTTCTTCTCCAATGAATTAGTGGATGCTTTTCCAGTCCATCAATTTATTTTAAATGGGGGGGAATTACGGGAAATTTACGTTACTGTTGAGCAAAAACCGGAGGAAGAAAATTCTGCTTTACCTATATTTATTGAAATCATGGCAGAACCATCAACACCACAATTAGGGGAGTATTTTAAGTTGGTGGGAATTGATTTAAGCCAAAATACTTATGAAAATGGCTATCGCAGTGAAATTAATTTAGCAGCTTTGAAATGGTTGGGTATAGTAGCAGACTGCTTGCAACGCGGCTATGTGTTAACAATTGATTATGGCTACCCCGCACATCGTTATTATCACCCCAGAAGAGATCAGGGAACTCTCCAATGCTACTACCAACATCGTCATCATGATCATCCTTATATCAATATTGGCAGACAAGATATCACCGCCCATGTTGACTTTACAGCCTTATCATCCTGGGGTGAAAGGTGTGGACTCAAAAAAGTTGGTTGGACCGAGCAAGGCTTATTTTTAATGGCATTGGGAATAGGTGAAAGATTAGCTGCTCTCTCCTTTCAACAGCAACCAATATCACAGTTGCTACAGCGACGGGAAGGATTACACCAATTAATTAATCCAGGGGGACTAGGCAATTTTGGGGTTTTGGTCCAAAGTCGAGGACTAACTGCACAAGAGGCATCAAAACCACTGCTGGGATTAGTCGTACCAGAGTAGAGATCAAAGAGAAAGGTTAAAAATCTCTTTAACAATCCCGTATGAGTCTTGTTTGCACTAGCATAACAGAGATGACATTCAAATGACAAATCTACCCCAGAGAAATAATTATGACTGCTCATGATCTGTTAGTGCTAGTAACTCTATTGTCTCCCGGCATCTTACTTTCCGTGATCATAATGGTGACTTTTGCCGCAGGAGGCTAGGAGATTTTGGATTTTAGATTTTGGATTTTATCTAAAATCTAAAATTCAGATCACAACTGACAACTGACCACTGACTAAGGAACGTGAAACATGAAGGTGGCATTTCTGGGAACTGGATTGATGGGACTACCGATGGCTCAAAGGTTATTAGCAGCCAATATAGAGCTAATTGCCTATAATCGCACCCCAGAAAAATTAGAACCGCTACGGGCAGCAGGGGCGGAAATTGTGACAAAACCGCGGGAAGCCATCCGCGCTGCTGACTGTATAGTCCTAATGCTTTCTAACGCCGCAGCTATTTATCATGTCTTGCTGACAGATACCTCTTGGCATACTTTATCAGGACGCAGCATCATTCAAATGGGGACAATTACCCCCGTAGAAAGCCAAGAAATCAGAGATGCAGTAGTTGCGGCTGGAGGCGAATATATAGAAGCGCCTGTCCTCGGTAGTATTCCCGAAGCTAAAACTGGCAAATTAATCGTCATGGTAGGTGGAGAGGAGGAACAGTATCAACGTCATTTCCCACTCCTCCAACATTTTGGAGACAATCCTGTATACATAGGACCTGTGGGTACTGCTTCTACCCTCACCCTAGCACTCAATCAACTCATTGCTTCACTGACAACTAGCTTTGCTCTCAGTCTGGCTTTTATCCAGTTGCAAGGTATTGATGTTGATTTGTTTATGCAAATTCTACGCGAAAGTAAACTTTATGCTCCCACCTTTGATCAAAATTTGCGGCGGATGTTAGATGGTAATTATAATAATGCCAACTTACCGACAAAACAACTGATCAAAGAAATAGATTTATTTATCTCTGAAGCTAAATCCTTGGGTTTGAATCTCAGCAGTATTGAGGGTGTAAGGCAAATCTTACACGCGACTATGAAAATGTCTTATCCAGAAGATGATTATTCATCGGTATTTCCAGCGATTCGGGAATGGGGTGAAGTCAGCGGGGGTTGAGATAAGCTGTTACCCATTTAAATTTGATCATCTTCATCTGGCTAGATGTTGTGGTGCGGGCATCTTGCCCGCTAGAATTATACAAATTAAATGCAGTTTAAAGGCAGTAAAGCCTTCCGGCTAAAACGGGATATCATCTGGATCGGGTTCTGGTGTAACTCCTACAGGGGACGGAGACTGAACGGGTGCGGGTTGGTATGTCAGTTGAGGGGCTGCTACCTGCGGTTCATTTTTTTGAGCAGGGGCTGATGGGGGATAGTTTGATTCATAATTCGTCGGGCGGTAGCTAGGTGATGCTACAGTAGTTTCTACTACAGGTGTGGTTCTCTTAGCAGCTGGTGGTGAATTAGTATAAGTACCTTGTTCAATAGCGTAAATCTTTTGCACCGTCAACTCTGCGCGTTTTTCCTTAAATCCTTCGGGGCGATCAATTGTATTCATACCTAAGCGCCCTTCTATAATAATGCGATCGCCTTGATGATAACTTTGGTGAATCTCTTTTGCCAAATTTCCCCAACCTACAACTTTTAAAGGATGAGTTGGATCATCTGGTTTTGTTCCTGGCACATGAACAATCATTTCTGTCACTTCCAACCCATCTGGTGTGTGACGCAGTTGAGGATTATCATAAATTTCCGCCATCAAAATACAACTGTTCATGACCTGCTCCTGATTTTCAATACTTTTTCTCGCGGTGAATTTAACTTGACGAGAAAATTTCAGCATAATTAATTACAGCAGTTTTTATGTATTTATACCACACTCTGAATTAATCTACTCCTTCGCTTCTTCGCTCCTTTGCGTCTTGGCGCGAAACTTTGATTAAAATGCGGTTCATTTACCTAAAAATGGCTGTAAAACGATGATCATACTTACCGTTCCTGTACCGGAGGCAATCATCATCTTTCTATATTACAAGAATTGCGGCTCAAAGCCGTTAATTAACCCTCATAGCACGGTGTGATGTCACCCAAAAAGTTTTTCAGTAAGTCCTATATATTTATTCATACATTGACAACTCAAGCATATTTATCTTAAAAATAACTTTATTGATGCGTATATTTGCCCTTGACTTGGGAGGATTTACCCATCATGCAGCGAAAAACAAACCACCTTTGGGTATTATCCTGTAAGAATAGCAGAATGTGTCACATAAATTTTGCCTAAGTCCTATTTTTATGTCAGGTAATATTGAAAGTAAAAAAAAATCACAAATACTTTTTAATAAAAGCCGCTTTTTTTCAGTAATTTAACTAGTTGACAATCAATAAAAATGCAAAATATTATCACAAATGTAATGTGTAGAAAAAATTTAAAGGTTAATAGAATAATATGGCAACCATGAACGGAACAGCAGCAGCAGACAACCTCGTCGGTACAACGAGTGACGATATTCTCAATGGTTTAGGTGGTAATGATACCCTCAATGGTGGGGGAGGAAATGATCAGATTTTTGGTGATGTTACCTCTGCTATTACTGCTCCCATTTTCAACTATAATGGCAAATTTTACCTCTTGAGTAATGCAGGTACTTGGACACAAGCACAAGCACAAGCCGTTGCTTTAGGTGGTAATCTTGTTACCGTTAATGATGCTGCGGAAAATCAATTTCTAGTTAACACCTTTGGTTTAGAAGCTTTATGGATTGGTTTGACAGACGAGGTGACTGAAGGAACATTTAAATGGGCAAATGGAGAAGCTGTCACTTATACTAACTGGTCTCCAGGTGAACCTAATGATGCTGGTGGTGCTCAAGACTATGCTTATATCAATTTTCAAAATCCCGGGAAATGGGATGATGCTGGCATAGCTGGTATCCGAGGAATTATCGAAATCGCATCTAATGACACAATCATCGGTAGCACTGGCAACGATACAATTAATGGGGGTATTGGTCAAGACACAGCCGATTATAGTGCCATAGGTCAAGCCATTACCCTGAAACCAACAGGGGTAGTTACCAAAGGTACAGCAGGAACAGACCAACTGGTTGGTATAGAGAACATTATCGGTGCAACGGGTCTAACTAACATTATTGATGCTTCCACAGCCACTGGCACTGCTACCATTAATGCCAATTTAGCGACTAAATCCCTAGTTGTGAATACTGGTGATAGTGCTTTCCCGACTTTGTCCTTTTCCGTTCATAATTTTGTTAATGTTATTGGTACAGCCAATAATGACACAATTACTGGGAATGATGGCAATAATAACCTAGCAGGAGGCAACGGTAATGATACCCTCAATGGTGGAGAAGGAAATGATCAGATTTTTGGTGATGTTACCTCTGCTATTACTGCTCCCATTTTCAACTATAATGGCAAATTTTACCTCTTGAGTAATGCAGGTACTTGGACACAAGCACAAGCACAAGCCGTTACTTTAGGTGGTAATCTTGTTACCGTTAATGATGCTGCGGAAAGTGAATTTTTAGTTAACACCTTTGGTGGTACGGAAAAGTTATGGATTGGTTTGACAGACGAAGTGACTGAAGGAACATTTAAATGGGCAAATGGAGAAGCTGTAACTTATACTAACTGGTCTCCAGGTGAACCTAATGATGCCAATAACGAAGACTACGTAGAATTTAATTTTTTAGGAGCGGGAATATGGAACGATCTTCCCAATTCATTGCTATTATTACGAGGAATTATCGAAATCGCTAACTCTAATGACACAATTATCGGTAGCACAGGTGATGATACAATTAACGGCGGTTTAGGAAGCGATACAGTTAACTATAGCAGTCTTACGGAAGCAATTACCCTGTTAGCAGGTGGAATCGTTAATAAAGGCTCTTTTGGCACAGATACAATTGTAGACGTAGAAACTGTAATTGGTGCTACAGGTCAATCTAACACCATTGACGCATCCACTGGAATCGCTACCACCACATCCCTCAACGTCAATCTAGCCACTAATAACCTGATCATCAACGGATTACCAGCGCCGATTAATTCTATCACCTTAAACGTGCAGAATTTCCTAAATGTGGTTGGTACTACTCAAAACGATACCATCAAAGGTAATAATCTGGCTAACGAGTTAGTTGGAAATACTGGCAATGATACCATCCAGGGTAACGATGGAAATGATATTCTTGATGGTGGTGACGGTAATGATCAACTATTTGGTGGGAATAACGATGATCAACTATTTGGTGGCCTCGGTAATGATATTCTGCAAGGGGATAATGGAAATGATTTCCTCAACGGTGACTTAGGAAATGATACCCTCAGAGGTCTTGCTGGTGATGATATCCTTGATGGTGGTGTCGGTAATGATAGCTTGTTAGGTGGTGTTGGTAACGATATTCTCTTTGGTGATTTTGGTGATGATATTCTCAATGCGGAGGCAGGTAACGATTTAGTATTTGGAGATGATGGTAATGATCGGTTGTATGGTGGTGTTGGTAACGATATTCTCTTTGGTGATTTTGGTGATGATATTCTCAATGCGGAGGCAGGTAACGATTTAGTATTTGGAGATGATGGTAATGATCGGTTGTATGGTGGTGTTGGTAACGATATTCTCTTTGGTGATTTTGGTGATGATATTCTCAATGCGGAGGCAGGTAACGATTTAGTATTTGGAGATGATGGTAATGATCGGTTGTATGGTGGTGATGGATCAGATGAATTAAACGGGGGGATAGGCAAAGATTTCCTTTATGGAGGCAATAATAATGATACCCTCTTCGGAAATGATGATAATGACACCCTCTGGGGTGAAGCTGGAAATGACATTCTCAATGGTGGTAAAGGTAATGATATTTTGGTAGGAGGAGCAAACAATGATGTTTTTGTAATTGCACTAAGTAATGGTGCTGATATCGTTCAAGACTTCCAAGATGGATTGGACCGCATTGGCTTAAGTGGGGGTTTACTATTTACTCAATTGACAATTTTAGGAACTGGTACTAATACTGTGATCAGGAATACGAGCAGTGGTGAAATTTTCGCTACTTTGCAAAATGTTAGTTCCACATTGATTACAAGTGTTGACTTCACTGTAGTCTAATTAGTATCATGTTTGGCGGTTATAAACCGCAGCTACACAAACAAAACCTATCGTTATGGGTTTTATAACTTTAATTTCTCATTATTATCCTAGAAACCTTGTAGAGACGTTCCATGAAACATCTCTACATTTTTTTTCACTAGATTGTTGACAAAAATATTACCAATATAAGTAAGTTGGCATCAAAAAACCAAACTCTGTAAAGAAACGTAAAATCGCTGAAAACCTATTCCCTCTTCCCTCTTCCCTGTCACCTGTCACCTGTTCCCTCTTCCCTCTTCCCTGTCACCTGTCACCTGTTCCCTATTCCCTCTTCCCTGTCACCTGTCACCTGTTCCCTCTTCCCTATTCCCTCTTCCCTATTCCCTATTCCCTCTTCCCTCTTCCCTGTCACCTGTTCCCTGTCACCTGTCACCTGTTCCCTATTCCCTGTTCCCTCTTCCCTGTCACCTGTCACCTGTTCCCTGTCCCCGTGGCGTAGCACCTGTCACCTGTTCCCTAGTCAGTGAATATGTAAGAAAATCTGAGCAACCGTACAAGTCGCTCAGATTGATTGATTTTTATTCCGTCTGTGTCGGGATTAACTACAAAGCCAAAAATTACCTTTTCGGAAATCTGCTGAAAATCCAACAAACTATACAAATTATAATTTTATTTAATAAAAGCTTGACTAATTAGCTATCAATCAGGTACTATATTAGATTGTCTGTCTAATTCCGGCTCGGATCAGGTAGACATACTGCAAAAGCTGGCAAAAGCTGTAAATAATAGCGTCTCTATAAAAGATTATAGCCAGCTACCTGTACGGCAACCTCAAGGACGATTTAATGACCTACGCAATTATTGAAACTGGTGGAAAACAAATCAAAGTAGAAGCAGGTCGTTTTTACGACATTGAACTACTCAACGCCGAACCAGATGAAAAAGTTACCATTAACGCTGTATTGCTTGTAAACCACGACGGCGCACTTTCCATTGGACAACCTTTGGTAGAAGGTGCAACGGTCGAAGGGACAATTATGCGACACCTGAGAGGTCGCAAAGTCCTGGTGTATAAGATGAAACCTAAAAAGAAAACCCGCAAAAAACGGGGACACCGCCAGGAAATTACCAGATTTTTGATTAATTCTATCAATCTTAACGGCGAAGTTTTAGCTTACGAAGCAGCCCCTACTGGTGCTGAAAGTCCAATTATTGATGCTGACTTTGTGGAAGAAACCGCAGAGGAATCATAAAAATTGATAATTGATAATTGATAATTACCAATTACCAATTACCAATTACCAATTACCAATTAAATTTTCCCAGCCTAAACTAGACAATTAGCGGTCTGGGATTCATAAAGTAAATAAAAAAGAGGAAACCATGGCTCATAAGAAGGGAACAGGTAGTACGCGTAACGGTCGTGACTCAAATGCTCAACGACTAGGTGTAAAGCGTTACGGTGGACAAACTGTACGCGCAGGTAATATTTTGGTTCGTCAACGTGGTACTAAGGTTCACCCTGGTAACAATGTGGGTATTGGTAGTGATGATACCTTGTTTGCTTTAGTTGACGGTGTAGTTACCTTTGAAAGAAAGGGTAAAAGCCGGAAGAAAGTTAGCGTTTATCCAGTGGTGGTAGCAGAGGTAGAAGCGTTAGCAAGCTAGTTAGTGATTAATCATCTGGCTGAAAATTGTAGAGATGTTCCATAGAGCGTCTCTACAAGATTTAAAGTAATTAAGATGGGGTAGTTCATATATAAAGCTTAATAAATGCGCCCAGTGCTAAACCTACGACTGCAAAAAAGGATATACAGCCAAAAGCGAGCGCTGGTTTTAAAGCAAGTGTTTGGAAATCTATTCTGGCTAAAATAGTCGCGCACAAAATGAGTAAAATGTCAAGAAATACCCGAAACCAGGCAACCATCAGAAAAAATAGGAAAGCTGCTAAGATAGCTACACCAAAAGCCCTAGCACTGGACTTGAACAAGGTACTGACATACTCGTTTATTTTTAACCAAGGGTTGGTAAAACAGATTAGGGACAGCAGGATAGTTACCACGGTTATCAGCCATATATACCAAGGGGCTTTTTCTTCAAATATCATCCAGCCCAATGTACTGTAACTCAGTAATACGAGTGTCAGGGAGAACCAAGGGATCTTTTTCAAGATTGACATATAGCAGCAGTCAAGAATAAAACAGAGTGAATAAATGTGAAAGTAATGTGAAAGTAATGTGAAAGTTCTGTACCTTACTCAGTTACAAATCGTAATATACTGGTATTTTGAATATCGGTTTCATTCATTATTTCACAGATTTACCTAACCCATCAGGTTTCTTGATGGTAAATTCCACCCCTAATTCCATTTTGAGAGAATAAAAATCAACATTTGGTTAAATATGTTGATAAATATTTGTAAACTGTTAGCAGTTGAGTAGCCAACTGGCATATCATTAAGGATTGATCATGAGACAACTTGTTATCGTCGAGCGTATAAGCCTAATTGGTCATATCGTTTCTATGGTATTTGGACTGCTGGGGATATTAATTGTGATTCCCAATGCTGAATTGCTTGTCAGCTTATCCGCAGCAGGTGAGACCGTCATGCAGTGGAGTATGGCAGGTGGTGGTGTGGTATATATGATTTTCGGGGCGTTGGGAGTGTTCCTCTATGCTTACCGAACTTTGGGTTTGGCACGCACTTTAGGATTTTTAATACCATCCTTATCAATTTCCCTAACTAGTGAATTATTAGGAACTAGTACAGGCTTTCCCTTTGGGGGCTATAGCTATTTGAGTGGCTTAGGTTATAAAATTTCTGGTTTAGTACCTTTTACAATTCCCCTTTCATGGTTTTATGTAGGATGTGTATCTTATGTATTAGCCCGTGCGGGTTTACAAGTAGATAAAAAACCTAGCTTGTTTCGTCAAATTGGTGCAATTGTTTTAGGTGCTTTACTACTCACTTCTTGGGATTTTGTCCTTGACCCAGCCATGAGTCAAACTTCCCTGCCTTTCTGGTATTGGCACGAACCAGGCGCTTTCTTTGGTATGCCTTACCAAAACTTTGTCGGTTGGATGGGTACTGGTGCTTTATTCATGACTGTAGCGGCTTTATTATGGAGTCAAAACCCGATTAAATTAGACTCTTACCAATTGAATGTACCTTTATTAGTTTATTTAGGTAACTTTGGTTTTGCCACAGTCATGAGTTTAGCCGCTGGGTTTCCCATTCCTGTATTACTAGGTATAGCACTGGGTGTAGCTCCGGCTGTGCTGCTGTGGTCTAAAGGTTCTAGCGCACCTGCAACAGTGAATATGGAAGCAGCTACTCAGGAAGTTGCTGTTACTAATGTGAAGGTTGCTTTTAAGTAGGTAAGAGAGACGAGGAAAGAGGGAGAAGAAATTAAACTATTTACCTCTTTCCTAATTACACGGTCAAATTCCCATAATTTAGATTAATTTACACAAATTGCGAGAAGATGTAAAATAGCTACTTTATACAAAAAGTCAAGGTTAGAATTGCTAAATATTATTCCTCTCCTCCTGCTACTAGTCCAAGTCCCCGCCACGGCGATTTTACTTTCTCGTTTACTCAAAGGACCAGGACGTTATCCAGCTTTAAAACCACAACAACCCACACCAGAACTTTTGGGAACTGTGAGTGTGGTTGTGCCGACACTTAACGAAGCATTACGAATTAGCCCGCTGTTAGCCGGTTTAAGTCGCCAAAGTTACGAAGTTAGAGAAATTATTGTTGTTGATAGTAAGTCACAAGATGGTACTCCCGACCTAGTGAAAACCGCAGCATTAACAGACCCCCGCTTTAAATTAATGACAGATGATCCCTTACCTGCCGGCTGGGTTGGTCGTCCTTGGGCTTTACATAATGGCTTTTTATTTACTTCCGAGGGCAGTGAGTGGTTTTTGGGCATGGATGCAGATATTCAACCCCACCCCGGTTTAGTGGCGAGTTTGGTGAAAACTGCGATCGCTCAAGGTTATGATTTAGTATCTTTATCACCGCAATTTATTCTCAAATATCCGGGAGAATGTTTATTACAACCAGCTTTGTTAATGACATTACTGTATAGATTTGATCCTACGGGTATTTATACTGAACAACCAGAACGGGTCATGGCTAACGGCCAGTGTTTTTTGTGTCGTCGGTCTGTGTTAAAGGCTGTGAATGGTTACAGCAGCGCTAAAGGTTCTTTTTGTGATGATGTCACCTTAGCCCGGAATATTGCCTCTCATGGCTTTAAAGTAGGCTTTTTAGACGGAGCAAAGGTGCTAAAGGTGCGAATGTATGAAGGGGCTTTAGAAACCTGGAAAGAATGGGGACGTAGCCTAGATTTGAAAGACGCAACTTCCCGCGCTCAAGTTTGGGGTGATTTATGGTTATTATCTGCGGTGCAGGGTTTACCCCTATTGATTTTACTGGGTTATTTCCTGTTTCCCCCTTTGCTTCCCTCACTGCCGGCACTGCTATTGTTAGAATTAAATATATTTTTGGTGGTGATTCGTTTTGCTTTATTATTAGCGATCGCTCCTTCTTATGATCGTCAAAATGCTAATGGTGGTTGGTTATTCTGGCTTTCCCCCTTGGCTGACCCCCTAGCGGTGCTGCGAATCTTTTTATCTGCCCTCCGCACTCCCAAAGAATGGCGCGGGCGGAAATATGGTGATTAATGTCATTTAGGGCGTTGACCGAGGGTATCGCTCTTTATTCCAATTTATCTTATTGGGGAGAGCGATCGTCATTATTAGAAAATATTTTGGTTCTTAAAGAACACAGGCTATATAATTAGTATATCTTATCTGTAAATTCTCTACATTTATTTGCTCTATGGATTTATTAAACATCCGCACCAAAGTAATCACAGAAATTAATCTCATTCCCGAAGATAAATTAGAAGAATTATATAATTTTATTCATTATTGGCGATTGAATGGAGAATCATCTCCAGGTTCACTAGAACAAACTATGCAGTTTGCTGGCTGTTGGAATGATATGTCAGATGAAACATTTGCTAATTTCAGTGAAGAAATCAACATCCGTCGTCAACAGGCATTTTTTGAAAGGAGAAGTGATGAAACCAGCTTTGATTGATACCAATATCTTATCATTATCACAACAGGAACTCATCCAGCCGTCAATTTTTCCGATAAGTGCTTAAATACCCAAAGTTCAGGAGATTAAAAAAGGAGATAATTAATCATCATGAAAACATCAATCAGTATTAATCCAGCTTATGAAGAAATAATCAACTTTCTCGCTGCTGGCATAACATCTCAAAGTTTAGTTGAATTTCAAGTATCAGAAACAGTAAAAGAAAGAGTATCTGATTTGATTT
The DNA here is from genome assembly GCF_014696335.1 of Dolichospermum sp. FACHB-1250. Taxonomy (NCBI): domain Bacteria; kingdom Bacillati; phylum Cyanobacteriota; class Cyanophyceae; order Nostocales; family Aphanizomenonaceae; genus Dolichospermum; species Dolichospermum sp. FACHB-1250. The sequence continues at coordinate 91,523 of NZ_JACJPZ010000006.1, read as the reverse complement.
TTCGAGAAAAAACTGATGGAATTTCTTCAGAGGAAAAATCAGAATTAGATCATTATTTGATTCTAGAACATTTATTAAGACTAGCAAAAGCTAGGGCTTATGATTTTATTCACGAAAAGGCTTAAAATTCAATTATGGAGCGTCCTTATTTAAATCTAGAACTTCGCCGTTTAGTTGCTCAAAGAGCAGATAATTTATGTGAATATTGCCTGATTGCTGAACATGATACTATTTTAGGATGTGCCATTGATCATATTATTAGTATCAAACATGGTGGCTCATCAAATATAGATAATCTAGCTTATTGTTGTGTTTATTGTAATCGGTTTAAAGGCAGTGATATCGGTTCAATTATTATAGATAAAAAAGAATTTGTGCGTTTTTATCATCCTCGTTGGGATAATTGGGGAGAACATTTTAAACTGAATAATTCTACTATTGAATCTCTCACAAATATAGGACAAGTGACGGCTAGAATTTTAGGGTTTAATGATCAATCTCGTTTATTAGAACGTCAATTACTTATTGATAATAAAAAATATCCTTCTCTTTTGGCAATGAGAAGAATGAAGGATTAATGCAACGTCTTCCAGATTATTGAAATTGCGATAATTATGCTGGTGGTAAAATGAGTCGTTGGATAACTAATTCTGGATTATCTAAGAATGGATTGATTTGGTTAAAATCAAATATTCCATTGGCAATACCTCTAGCATATTGATGAATTAAAACTTTACAATGGACTGGGTTTGCAGGTTCTATTTTATCTCTATCAAGGAAACGTAAACGTGGGACAATCCTCAGCGTTCAAGGTTTAAATAAACTTGAGAAGGCGATAAAAATTAGGGAATATAGTGAAAATAACAGCAAGAGATTTACCCTGGATTATCTCAGTAGTCAGACTGGCTTAGACTCTCATACCTTATGCAAAATTTTCAACTGCAATGTCAGAGTTGATAAAAAGTCTCTAGTCAAATGCTTCCAAGCATTTAATCTGGTGCTAGAGGCTGATGATTATCAATCATCTCTTCCCGTCCCATTAGTCAAACCAGAAACACACTCAACACAATTTATCCAACCTTTACAACCTGAAATTCAGCCTGATGGGGATTATAATTTAGCCCCCAAGGTCTCCGTTTTCTATGGACGCACCGCTGAACTGGCAACATTGAACCAATGGATTCAGGTCAATCGCTGTCAATTAATCATGGTCTTAGGAATGGGAGGTATGGGTAAAACCAGCCTCATAGCCAAGTTAATGGCAGGTTTCACCAACAGCACAGATTTGTCATCATCAGAATTTAAGTATGTCATCTGGCGATTCCTACGGAGCGCTTCGCTATCGCTTCATCACGCGCCAACAGTAGAAGAAACCTTAACTGATCTAATTCACATCCTCTCACACCAGCAAGCCGTTGATTTACCAAAATTTCCAGATCAATTAATATCAAAGTTAATGCAGTATCTCCATCAAACTCGTTGCTTGCTGGTTCTGGATAATCTAGAATCTATTCTGCAATGGGGAGGAGGGGGATATTATCGGCCAGGGTTTGAAGGTTATGGACAACTGATTCGCACAATTGGGGAGTCTACCCACAAAAGTTGTTTAATTATCATCAGTCGAGAACCACCAATCGCATTCAGTGTCCTAGAGAAAAAAGCTAATTCAATTAAATTACTGATCCTGAAAGGGTTGCTTCCTGAAGACGGACTCAAGATTTTCCAGTCAGAAGGCATTGACGAAACTCAAGCAGAATGGCAAATATTACATAATCACTATGGCGGAAATCCCCTGATGCTGAAAATTGTTGTCACCACTATTCATTTTCTATTTTCTGGCAAAATTGATCTTTTTTTAGCCCAGGGTATCACCGTCTTTGGCGATATTTACGATTTATTAGATCAACAATTTCAACGCTTATCAGATTTAGAAAAAACCGTCATCTATTCCTTAGCGATTCACCGCCAACCCCTATTCATGCCAGAATTACTAAACAAGATCATTCCTCCTGTCACTTCCCAAAAACTGTTAGGAACGCTAGAAAGCCTAAAATTGCGATCGCTCATTGAATGCAACTCTGATGGATTTACAGTGCAAAACGATCTGACAGAATATGTCACCAGTCAATTTGAATCATAGAGAACAGAAATTTCTATTTTTTTGACAAAATAACAAAATATATAATTGAATGGCATGGTCGGAAATATGGCGCGTAATTAATTAGTCGCATTTCGGCATACTCATTGACCACATACCGCTATATCATGCGATTAAATTCTCATTTCATCTTACATAAATTTATGACATTCGCAATTTCCATCAACAATAGTCACCGTCTAGGACTAGAACCCCTCGATATGCCCCACCGTCTATTACTAGGTCCAGGTCCTTCTAACACCCATCCAGAGGTACTACAGGCGATGAATACCACACCCGTAGGGCATTTAGATCCGGCTTTTTTAACCCTGATGGATGAGATTCAATCTCTGTTACGCTACCTATGGCAAACGGAAAACCCCCATACTATTGCTGTCAGTGGCACGGGTACTGCTGCAATGGAAGCCTCTCTAGCTAATTCTGTAGAACCGGGTGATGTGGTATTAATTGGTGTAGCTGGTTATTTCGGTAATCGTTTGGTAGATATGGCGGGCAGATATGGCGCAGATGTAAGAACTATTACTAAGCCTTGGGGGCAAGTTTTCAATTTGGAGGAAATTAGCACCGCAGTAGCTACCCATAAACCAGCAATTTTAGCTTTAGTTCATGCAGAGACTTCCACCGGTGCTCGTCAACCTTTGGAAGGTGTGGGTGAGTTGTGTCGTCAGTATGGTACGTTACTGTTAGTGGATACCGTGACTAGTTTAGGAGGTGTTCCCATCTTTTTGGATGAGTGGGGTGTTGATTTAGCTTATAGCTGTAGTCAAAAGGGTTTGGGTTGCTCTCCAGGTGCGTCACCATTTACTATGAGTGGGCGAGCAATGGAGAAGTTACACAAGCGGCAATCTCAGGTGGCAAACTGGTATTTAGATATGACATTGTTGGGGAAATATTGGGGTACTGACCGCACATATCACCATACTGCACCGATTAATTTATATTATGGTTTACGGGAAGCTCTGCGTTTAGTGGCAGAAGAAGGTTTAGCAAATTGCTGGCAACGTCATCAAAAGAATGTAGAATATCTTTGGGAAGGATTGGAAGATATGGGTTTAAAAATGCACGTTGAGAAGGAATACAGGCTACCAACTTTAACTACTGTCTGCATTCCTGAAGGCGTAAATGGTAAGTTGGTTGCACGCCAATTATTACTTGAGCATAATATTGAGATTGGTGGCGGTTTGGGTGAACTTGCTGGTAAAGTTTGGCGTGTGGGTTTAATGGGTTTTAATAGTCGTCCTGAAAGTGTGGATAAGTTAATAGCCGCCCTGGGAACCATGATATCTAACTAATTAGTGCGTTGGTATAGCAATTCCCTTGAGACTAGACATCTGGTGAAAATTAAATGTGCGGTTTCTAGAACCATTGTAGAGATTTGACCTGACTAGGTTTATCTCTCTACAATTTTTACCTCCAGATGTCTATTGTCAACTGTACTGCATTAACAGTAATTCTTCTTTGCGCCTCTACGCCAGATCAAAAACCGTGGTTCATTTACCCGAAAATCGCTGTATGTTACCAATGCTGACAAAAAATTAGTCAATTAAACAAAATCAGGATGCAAATTTTGATTTTTCGTGTTAAATGGTGAGTATTAACGAAATTTGTTAACTGAGGATGATATCTAAACAGGTGTCAATCTTAAATCTAGTGAGAAGTGAACATGAGTAATATTATTCTTGGTAAAAATTTTTTAGCCTTACCAGGTATTGCGGCTTTAGTAATTTTAGGTGGTGGGCATTCCGTAAATGCTCAAACAGTGTCTGAAAAAACACAATCATCTAATCAAGTAGCGCAAGCGGACATTGAAGCAGCTATACCCAATCAAAATCAAACTCCTGGTAGCTATATCGGTATTGGTACTAACATTGGTATAACAGGCGGCTCTTCAGCCTTGAGTGATGGTAATTTCAGCTTCATGAGTAAAATTCGTTTTACCAAATCTCTATCAGCTAGACCGTCAGTTATACTAGGAACAGATACAACATTTCTTGTTCCTATCACCTACGACTTTTCTGTTAAACCAGCAGATCCACTGACCACCCCTGTAACTATAGTTCCGTACATTGGAGTAGGTGCAGTCATTCAAACTGGTGATAAATCTGAAACTGCTGTTTTAGTCACTGGTGGTGTTGACATACCTCTCAATCAAAAATTTACCGCCACCGCCGCCATAAACACTGGATTTTTTGATACAGTTGATGTCGGTATTTTACTGGGAGTTGGTTATAACTTCAAAGGATTTTAAACGAATTAAAGGCCAGGAAGTTTAACTTCCTGTCCATACTCTTATATACTCTATTTAGGACTTACCTTGTCAATTACCTTGATTTTGCCATCATCCCCCACAGTCCAAACATCGTAAGTACCAATGACATCACCGTTAGTATCAACATCTACATCACCGCTTGCGCCTTGATAGTTGATTTGTTTACCTTCTTTTAGAAGCTTTAGCCCTTGACAAACATCACTTACTGGTGTACCCTTACCAGCAGCTACTTCTCGCAATTTACTAGCAATAGCCACCCCGGTATTTTCCTTAGCGGCTTGGGCTGCTAATACCAATAAGGCCGCAGCGTCCCAGGCTTGAGGGGCGTATTCTCCTGGAGAAGTACCTTTTTTATCTTTCCAAAGTTTATTAAAATTTTCTAAACCTTTACCACTAGAACCGGGAACTGTACCAATTGCGCCAGATAAGATATATTTACCATCCTTACCTTTACCAACTTGATCAGGGAAACTATCGGATTTTACACCGTCTGTGAGTAAAATTTGTACACCTTTGGTAACACCCTGTTGATAAGCAGCTTTCAGGAATAAACTACCGGTTTCAGCATACAATACGGCTAAAACTGCATCTGGTTTACCTGCAAAAGCGGCAGATGCTTCTGTATCAAAGGTTTGAGCCTTGGGGTCGTAGCGAATAGGCTTATCTTTATTAACTACTGTACCACCTAATTTCTCAAAAGTTTGCACAAATGCTTTTTCAAAACCCACACCATAGTCATTATTAATGACCACAGTGGAAACTCGTTTAAAGCCTTTTTTCTTAGCGAGTTGGGCTAAAGCTAATGCTTGGTAGGTATCAGGGGGAGCAGTCCGCGCCCAAAAGCCTTTAAAGTCGCCTTTTTGAGCTTTGTCAGTAAATACGGGGCTAGTGCTACCAGGAGAAATCAGCATGACTTTATTAGGTACAGCCACGGAAACCGCCGCAGTGGAAACACTACTCGCAAAAGAACCGACTACACCACCGACTTTATCTAAAGTTGCTAATTTAGTCATACCCGCAGCGCCGGCTTTAGGGTCAGTTTGGTCGTCTACTTCTACCAAAGTAACTTTTTCACCATTGACACCTCCACAAGCATTAACAGTTTCCACCAGTAAGGGAACAGAACCAACCATTTGTTGTCCAATAGAAGCCAAGTCACCAGTGGTGGGTAATAAACTACCAATTTTCAATCCCTTGGTATCACTGGTTGTGGTGGTAGCTGTTGGTGAAGGGGTACTAACCGCCTTAGAGGGAGGTTTAGGACTTTCACAAGCGGCTAAAAAGAAACCACTGGCTATGGTAGCTATACTTAAAGCTAAAGAGATACGAATTTTCGACATAGTTAGTCACACTCCTCAGATATTTAGAAGACTTGATCTAGTTAAATTGATATCAAGTGCTTCAACCGCAAATAATAACATCCTGATGACTTACTTACCAGAAATCAATTTAAACTCTTATTTCTCCCCGTCCTGGAGTGGTTGGTTTTTCCATAATTCAAACACTAATTTTTTCGCCAGGGTGAGGAGTGATCACCTTAGTTGTTAAATTGTTATTTTCTAATAAAGTCTGAAATTCTGTCGTATTTCCCCTAGCTTGGAGAAATTTTACCAGTAGTCCCTCAAAGAAAATATCCCCTCCGGCTGCGGTAGGGAGGATAAATTGAGGTTTTACGGATTTTGCTAGTTCTAGGGCGCTATTCATACCTTTGATAATCGGACCGAGTAGGGGTACACTCAAATCAATGATAGGTGTAATTACTACGTCAATGGGTGCTATTTCTTGAAGTTGCGGAGAATGATAACCGTGGGGTTCATAATACAATGTAGAATTATCGGCTAGGTTTTTGAGCAGATAGCCATTTTCTAGTAAAGTAGGTCCAATGGGAGAACCCAGAACAGCTTTAATTTCTATTTGCTGATTTAAAATGAAGGTTTCACCATGTTGAAGACTGATGATTTGTTGATAACCTAGTTTTTCTACCACTTTAGCCGCATTGGGAGAAGCAACAACAGGAATATTTTTGTCAAGTTGCTTTAAAGTGGGTGGGTGTGCGTGATCTTCTAAACCCTGAGAAAGCAGAATTAAATTTATATTATCTGGTATTGACCGATCCTGAGAACGATAACCTTTGAATAACCAATCTAAATTGTTAAAGGTTAAAGTACCAATTAACCAGGGGTCAATTAGTATTCGCTGTTGACCAATTTCAATTAACCAACTATTGCTATCTAACCAAGTAAGGTTCATATTATACAAATCCTCAAATTTTAAATTGGACATTGGACATTGGAAATGATTTACTGTCCCGCTAACATCTGTAGAACTTTATCAAAGTTATCTAAATTACCAACCATGCGCCGAATTGGATGAGGCCAAACCTTAACCAAGGTAGGAGTAGCAGAAACTTGATCAATTTCGGCCTGTTCTGGATTAGTGAGAACATCAACTACTTTAAGAGTATAAGGATACCCTAAAGATCGTTCTAATGATTCGTGCAAGTTTTGTAAAATTTTTTCAGTGGTTATACTGTGTCCAGCAACAAACAAGCGTAAAACAAAACCTGGAGAATCTGGGATATTTTGGGGTGCAGGTTGTGTAGTCATGATTGGTTGTTGATACTGTGAGGGAGAATCAGTTAAATCTAGACGCACAATTAAATCATGATCTTGCCACAGTTGAGGAAATGCAGCACGATAAGTTGATAATACCAGGCGATCGCACAATCCATCTTGCCAGGCTGCTGATTGCCAGATTAAATCCCCATCCCCAAAAATCGCATTTAGCACAGCTTGATGACGCATGACTGCGGGATAGGCCTCCGCAAAGACTTGGACTTTTTGAGTCCGAGGATTTAACCAATGATCAATAGTTGCAGTATAACAAGGAACTAAAAAATGTGGCGGTTCTGGTAAATCCAGGATTTCCTGCAAAGCCGCACACAGATTTAAATGCCATCTTCCTTGTTTACTAGGATCAATACAATAAATTAAATCTCCTCCAGGTGTAAACAAAGCAATACCCTTGAATAACTGAGGCTGAGATAGTTTGTCTACATTCAACTTAGTCATTGGTTAGTGGTCAGTGGTCAGGTGTTTTTAGGGGTTTTTATGAGTTTATTCATCAGTATATCAGTATAATTGCAAATCACCAGGACAAAAAACAGGGAACGGAAAAATCTGTTAGATCAAGCCCACGAGACTTGTTTAATTCATCTGTTGATCAATTAGATAAATTATGAGAAACAATACGGTTTTATATAAGAAATATTAAGCATCTAGGCAATCCAAGGGCGGGGATCAGGTTCTGGTTCTCATCTACCGTTAGTCCATATTTCTAAAGGCATACAGCCAAACTTATTTCCTTTCCTGTGGGCATATCTGGCTTCTCATTCATAAGCACAAAAAATTAACTGTAAAGTTTAGTAAAGAAATGCTCATTTTGGTGCTAAGGTTTTATATACTAAATTTCACTGAAACAAAATCGGTTTATTCGCCTCCCAGCGATAAATAACTGAAATTTAAACTTGCTGTGTATTTAGGAGGAAAAGTCATGGTTTCTGCTCAAAGCTCTAATCTGGTTCAGACCCACTCCTTGTTAGTGATGAAAAGCTTTTTAATCTGGACATTTACATTGGCAGTGTGCTTGTTAGTCGTCGGTTTTCCACTGGTTGTATTGATGGCTACAATTGGATGTCTGTTGTCTATTGTGTTACAATCCGTAATGCCCGCTAGTGCAGTTTTAGTTGTGGCAGGTGGTTTAGTAATGCTTAATGTTATGGCAGTATTAATTGCTGCTGGAGTTCTCACAGCTAAGGGTATTCATCCTAAGCAGGTAAAATGGTTAAGCTGGCTACATGGTGAAGCTGAAAAAACCCAAACTACTGTTTATGCAGCTTGTCCTTTAACTTGTGAAATCAACCAATAGTGATCATTCGCTAAAACTTGACAAAAAGTACATCTGCCCGGTTCAGCCGGGTTTTTTAATTATGTATCAATAGCTTCTTAATTGTATGTGTTTGGGAGTATTGATACTCTCCTTACCTGACTTCGTTACTTCAATAACCAAATCAACCATATTCACAGGATAATTGATTTACGCCTGTCCATACCTGTATTTTTACGTTACTTTTTAAATATAAAACGTTGCTAATACACAACAGCGTAAATCAACCACCCATACCTCTGAGCAGGAATCTTTAAAATAACTAAAAAGCTTGATTAATCAGCTTTTTAACTACAATCCTGCTTCACGTGGACATACTTTGATCATTTCCAAGGGGAAGAGAACAGCAATTAACATCGTTTAAACAGACTTTACCCCATTGTAAAGCCCAGCGAACTAAGGCCACACGGTTATCAGTCTTAGTTTTAGTGAGAATATTGCTAATATGGTTATCAACTGTCCGTTTGCTAATTTCCAGCTTTGCTGCAATTTCTTGGTTAGTTAAGCCGGTGGCCACTAAGTCGATAATTTGCATTTCTCTGTCTGACAGACTAACATGGTTTCCAGACTCACTAGCAGCCATTACTTACTATTCCTCCCTTAGTATATGTACTCAAGTCTTATTCCTTATTCTAGAAGATTTTTGCGGAGGTAGATAGTTTTAAATGTTACTAATACTACTAATGTCAAAATTTTCTTTTGATTTTAGGTTTGTAGTCATATACACTACAGATAAAAAGTATTGATTTTAACTAGAATTAATTGAAAAGCTGTCAAACTAAATATATAAATTAAATATATAATGCCCCATAGAAAATCAAAAACGCAATGATTAATCCCCGTGTTCTATGTCTTGGTGAAGTCCTATTTGATTGTTTAGCTGATGAATTGGGACTTAAACTAGAGGAAGTGAAATCATGGACTCCCTACCCAGGAGGAGCGCCGGCAAATGTGGCTTGTGCTTTAGTGAAGTTGGGGACATCAGCCGGATTTATGGGCGCAGTGGGTGAGGATGAATCAGGGAATACACTGATAAAATTACTAGAAACGGTCGGCGTAAATACAACTGGTGTGCAACGTCATCCTACAGCACCAACGAGACAAGTATATGTAGTTAGGGATTTAACAGGCGATCGCACTTTTGCCGGTTTTGGTAAATATGATACTTCAGAATTTGCTGATACCCGCCTCCAATCTACAAAATTACCACCCGCGCTGTTTGATGAAGCTGACTTTTTGGTGCTAGGAACTCTAGAATTAGCCTATCCTGAAAGTGAGCAAGCTGTATTACGAGCTTTAGAATTGGCAGAACAATATGACCTAAAAATTATTCTTGATGTCAATTGGCGACCAGTATTTTGGCCAGATGAAAATACAGCCAAGACCAAAATTCAAGCTTTATTAGGGAGATTTGATTTTATCAAATTGACCAAGGAAGAAGCGCAATGGTTATTTAATACAATAGATCCTGGAGCAATTACTTATAGACTCAATTCTTTGGAGGGAGTTTTAGTGACAGATGGTGAAAATGGTTGCACCTATTGTTTAGGGGAGAATGAAGGTAAATTACCAGCTTTTTCCGTGCCTGTTGTAGATACCACTGGTGCGGGAGATGGGTTTTTGGCTGGGTTTATCCACCAATTGCATCAAGTTGGGATTCACAGACTCAAAGACGCGGAAACCGCTAGAAAAATTGTCACCTATGCCAGTGCTGTGGGAGCTTTAACTACTCTTAAACCAGGTGCGATCGCTTCTCAACCCACTGCTGCGGAAGTTGATGCTTTTGTGAGTTCTCATCAACTAGCCTAAAGCCTTTTTAATCTTTTCTACAATTACTTCCGGGGCTTGGGAAACATCAAAACAAATACAATTATCTGGCTCTTCAAGGTCATTAAACTGACTTTTGAGGAGCTTTTCAGTCATAAAGTGATTTTTCCGGGCTTTTAGCCGATTTTCAATGACATCAAAAGACCCCTTGAGGTAAACTAACTGAATGCGGCTATCAATTATCAGCATTTGACGATAACTGGTTTTGAGTGCAGAACAGGCCAAAACAACATTTTTGTTTTCTTGTAGCCAATTTTTGATAGCTGTTTGCAAATCTTCTAACCAAGATATTCTATCACCATCATTGAGGGCAATTCCTAACTGCATTTTTTCAATGTTTGCTAGTTTATGGAAGTTGTCAGCGTCTCTAAATTCCCAGTTGAGTAATTCAGCTAAAAGTTTACCAATTGTAGTTTTACCAGAACCAGAAACACCCATAATTAAAATTATTGAACTTAATTTGTTGATCAAATTAAACCTGCCATTTTTCTATTTCTGTAACTTCTTAGGACTTACGTAAGATGTGGCTGAACACCTTATTCTTGCGTAGGGGTAATTCATGAATTACCCCTACTTTCGGTTCTTTTTGCGTAAGTCCTGCTTCTAAACCCGTTGGCTGAGCCACTTGTTCTAGAGACATCCCATTTTGCCACAAATTCACCGCAATTTCTCTTAATTGAGATTCAGCTTTTTCTTCGGCTGTAGTTTCCAAAGCGCGAAGTTTAAAATTTTAAATCTTCAAATTTCATAATTTAATATAGCTATCACGTCTATATTTTTAGTTCTGCTAAACCTAAATAACGGATACCTGCTGGAGAAATATCAAACCGACATGGTAAAACTTCTAAACCTAGATTAATCGCTGCCCTTAATAATTTACCATATAGGGGATCTTTGCTGTCCCCAGGTGCAAATTCTAAACAATCATTCCGGTTAATAAAATATAGCATTACTGCCCGATTTTGAGGGAGAATTTCTATTAATTCCTGTAGATGTTTTTGTCCTCTGGTAGTTTCTGTGTCGGGAAATAAGGCTAAAGTTCCTTGAGACCAAGTTGTATTTTTCACCTCTAAATAAATCGGACGTTGTTGAGCATTTCCTGTTAAATAAAAATCAACTCGACTTTTGCGATCTTTTCCATAGACAACTTCACTTTTAACTTGTTCATATTCAGTTAATTCTGAGAATAAATGTTTCTCTAAAGCTAATTTGATGACACGGTTAGGTAAGGCTGTATTTACACCCACCCAAGTTGTTGCATGATCATTGACTTCTATTAGTTCTAAAGTATATGCTAGTTTTCGTTGAGGATTATCACTTTTAGAAACTTGTACAGCACTACCAATAGTAGAAACTCCTGTCATTGGTCCTGTATTTGGACAATGTGCTGTGATCAATTCTCCAGAATTTAATTGAATATCAGCAAAAAACCGCTTGTAGCGTTTGAGTAAAGTACCAGCATATAGAGTTGGGTAGTTATAAAGCCAATCTGTCATGATCATCAATTAGGTAGAACATTTACTCATATTAACTCAAAATCATTCCCAGTCTTGCTGACTAGAGGAGATTAGGAAAATAGGAATAAACCCAATACGCAAAATCATAAAATCTATATGTTTATCCATCACTAAGGGACAACTAAGCCACAAAGTCTAATTTTAATCATAAATAATTCGTTTTTGTAGTCAAATTTACGATATTTTTATCAAATTTGAATATAATGGACATTATAAACCTACCATTTTTGTCCAAATGGTAGCATTTACCAATACAAGGAGAAATATTCTATGCGAAAAGTCTCACTTGATAGGGAATTAGAATATGCTTTTCTGTTTACCCTTAGAAAAGTAAACTCCATTAATACCATAGGTTTTCAGCCATTTTTTGATAATTTACCAATTGATCCTTATATTAAGGGGAAATATCGCTCACGCAGGTTATCCAGGTTTCTAGTTTCTAGAGATAAGTTGCTCAAACTTCCACACGGATATCTATTACAAACTAGAGAACATAATCCTTTATTGGGAGGGATAAAAAGGGAGTTTTCAGAATTGGATAATGCACTCATAGAACTGGATATGTTTAAGCATCTGATTTTCGCATTCTGTGATTCTTGTAAACTAGATATAGAAGCAGAAATTGATGTTCATCAAATTAGAACTACCTGTTCACCAAATAATTTAGGAAATCCTGCTCCTGAAGGTATCCACAGAGATGGTAGTGATTTTATTGGTATTTTTTCCGCAGGAAGAGATAATATTGAAGGTGGAGAAACTCATTTATATGCTGCGAAAAAGGAAAAGCCAGTTTTTAACAAAGTTTTGCAACCTGGAGAAATAATTTTAGTCAATGAACATCAATTTTTTCATTTTACTACTCCCATAAAACCCCAGAATCCTGGGTTAGGAACTAGGGATGTATTTGTGATCAATTATCCTAGTTTAATCTCTGATTTTTAGGAAATATAAATGTTCTAGAGAGATTCATATCCCCGATTTCTTCAAGAAGTCGGGTATCTGGTTGAATTGGTGTATAATTAAATTAAGAAATTCTTGATTTTTTTCCATTACCAATTATGAATAACGAATTTTACAATCGGGGATTAGAAAAAGCCCAACAAAAAGATTATACTGGTGCTATAGCAGATTTTAACTTGGCTATTCAGGAAAATCCTAAATTTACCAAAGCATATATCCAACGGGGTTTAGCATATTATGATTCAGGAGAAATTTTGCCAGCTGTTTATGATTATACCACAGCTATAAAGCTGGATGAATCTATTCCAGAAGTTTTTTACTGTCGAGCTTTGGCTAGATTAACATTAAAAAATTTTCCTGGTGCTTTAGATGATTTAGACAGCGCAATTCGTCTTAATTCTAATTATGCTGCTGCTTATGATTTACGGGGAATAGTAAGACGAAAACAAGGGGATATTCAAGATGCAATTAATAATTTTAAAAAAGCAGCTAAACTATATTTAGAACAAAAAAACAAAGAAAAATGTCAAGCCTGTTTGCAGAAAATTCAACAGTTACAACCACCTGAAAAAACGCAAATAACTAAATCTACACCTCTATCTATTATCTCTACAAATCAATATTTTCATCAATTATTAGCAAAAGCAGAAAATGGAGAAACACAAGAAGCAATTGCTGATTTAAATTGGGTATTAAAAACTGATCCAAATGATGGAAAAGCTTATTGTTTTCGGGGAGTAATCCAGTGTAAAATTGGTAATTATCAAGACGCTATAGCCGACTTTAATTATGCAATAAAACTAAATTTTCAAGACGCAATTGTTTATAGAAATCGCGGAAAAGCACGTTTCCAAATTGGTGATTATCAAGGTGCATTATCTGACTTAAACCAAGCATTGAAAATGCAGCCACAAGATCCTTTAGTTTATGTTGCTAAAGGTAATATTTATCGGACTATGGGTGATTATCTCCACGCAATTCAAGATTATAGTCAAGCATTGGAAATTCATCCTGATCATGCTCCAGCATACTATAATCGCGGTCTGGCCTATACATTGTTAGAAGAAATGCAAAATGCTGTATCCGATTATCAAAAAGCAGCTAGTATTTATTGTGAACAAGAAGACTGGGAAAATTACCAAGAAGTATTAAATAATTTACAAAAAATCCAAACATCTAGTCCCGAAATCAAAAATCAGAAATATGAAGTTTTACGTCAGCGACTTTTGCGTTTAGTGGGGGGACACTGGGAAATAGCAGAACGCTTAATTCAACAACAAGAATATCATGAGCCGGGAATGTCAGATGATTGGTATTTACAAAGAGTAATTGAGCAGTTGGAGAAAGAACGCAACTGATAATTAATTCAATATTCTCGATTTATTCAAAAAATCGGGAATCTATATTTTTATATCAATTTAGTTAATTTATTTACAGCATAAATAAAGATTTGATGAAACCTGGTCATTAGGTATAGCGGTTTATCATAATTGCTCGTACAATTTATTTTTATAAATCCACATTTTGATTTAAAGGAAGTAAGATAAACGAAAAAGATATAAATTATCATCTAAAATTTCCATTAATACCATCATAGGTTTTAGATTTAAAATCTTCAATGATTGAATCTAAAATCAGCTTAAAAAGCCAGAACTTTACCATAAATCAAGTAGGATATATACCAATGACTAATATTTATCAGACAATTCCTAGTGCAATTTTTCAGCAAAAGTTTGTTTGTAATCGTTTAATTGCAAAACCGGAAGGTTTTATAGATTTTCCTAAGTCAGAGATTGAGCAATCTATTCCTCAACGATTTGAACAACAAGTTAATAAATATCCTCATGCTATTGCTATCAAAACCAATAATCAAATCCTGACCTACAGACAATTAAATGAAAATGCTAATCGGTTAGCAAATACAATTCTCTCCCAAAGAGGAGAACAACTAGAAGTAATTGTCTTATTGCTAGAAAAAGGTGCAGATTTCATTACAAGTATTCTGGGAGTTTTAAAAACAGGTAAAATCTTTGTTCCTTTAGATCCCACATTTCCCGTTGATAGACTTACTTATATTATTGAAGATTCCCAAGCCGTTGCATTCATTACTAATAATTTGAATTGGGATTTAGCCAGGAAATTAGCTAATAATTGTCAATTATTTAATATAGATAATATTAAAGACAATATTAATAGCAATAATTCTGAGAAAAATCCTCTGATTAAAATATCACCAGAAACACTAGCTTATATAATTTACACTAGTGGTTCAACCGGTAAACCTAAAGGAGTAGTGCATAGTCATCGAAATTCTTTACATTACTGCATGAATGATACAAAAACCTTATTAATTAGCCATCAAGATCGTGTAGTTTTCCTCTATTCCTGTAGTGCATTGGGAGGAATATTATGTATTTTCTACACTTTACTTAATGGTGCTAGTCTCTATCCTTTTAATGTCAAAGAGCAGGGATTAACTAATTTAGTAAAATGGCTAATTACATCAGAAATTACTATTTATCATTCCTTTACAACCCTATTTAGACATTTTGTAGAGATCCTGACAGATACAGAACAATTTCCTAAAATTCGTCTAGTTAAATTAGGTGGTGAAGCTACCTTAATTAGAGATGTAGAAAACTACAAAAAGTATTTTTCTGCAAATTGTATTTTATATGCCAGTTTAGGTGCAACAGAAGCAGGAACTTTTTGTAATTTCATAGTTGATAAAAACACGAAAATTGCAAATAGTACCATACCTATGGGCTACCCAGTTCAAGATATGGAAGTTGTCATTTTAGATGAAAATGGCCTAGAAGTTAAAAATGGTAATACTGGAGAAATTGCTCTAAAAAGTGAATATTTAGCTCTGGGTTATTGGCAAAAACCAGAATTAACCCAAACTGTCTTTTTACCAGATATTCAAAATAGTAAAGAAAGAATTTACCGCACTGGTGATTTAGGCTGTATTCAATCTGATGGTTGTTTAGTTCATAAAGGTAGAAAAGATTTTCAGGTAAAAATTAGAGGTTTCCGTATTGAAGTTGCAGAAATTGAAATGGAATTGCTGAAAATTCCTCATCTTCAAGAAGCAGTGGTCGTAGCTACAGAAGATATCCCAGAAAATAAACGTCTCATAGCCTATATTGTTGCCAAAAAACAACCAGCAGCTACTACTAAAGAAATCCGACAACATTTACAAAATAAACTACCCGAATATATGCTTCCTAGTGCCTTTATTTTTTTAGATACTTTGCCATTAACACCCAATGGTAAACTAGATAGAAAGGGACTAGCCGCATTTAATTTAATTAAACCCGAAGGGACTGAAAACTTTGTTAAGCCCCAAAATGATATAGAAAGTCAGTTAATCAAAGTTTGGGGAGATTTATTAGGTGTTCAACCCATTGGTGTTCAAGATGATTTTTTTGAATTGGGGGGAAATTCCTTATTAGCAGTGCGATTATTTGCTGATATAGAACATATATTTGCTAAAAAATTGCCCCTAGCAGCTTTGTTTCCGTCAGCTACAATAGCAGCAATAGCCCAAATTATTCACCAAGAAACAGTTTTAGAAAACACTCCCAAAGCCAATTATTCATCCTTAGTGAAAATTCAACCCCACGGGACAAAACCACCCATATTTATGATTCATCCTTTAGGGGGAGAAGTGTTATGTTATCGCAATTTAGCCAGACATTTAGGATTAGAACAACCCTTGTATGGACTCCAACCACAAAAACCAGATCAAAAACAGTTTCCTGTAGTTCGGGTTGAAAACATGGCCTCCCAATATCTTCAAGAAATTCAGACTCTTCAACCTCAAGGACCTTACTTTTTGGGAGGATATTCTTTTGGAGGTATTATTGCTTATGAAATAGCTCAACAACTCCACCGTCAAGGTCAAAAAGTTGCATTTTTAGCTATGTTAGATACCTGTCGTCCCGGTTATAAGCGACGGTTATCATTCCTAAAACGAATTTATTTACATCTTAATTATATCAGACAACGCAGATCTAACTATATTTCTCACAAGGCTAAAAGTTTCTACAAACACACTAAGTTTTATATGAAACAAATTTTTCAACATTACTTACGACTTGTTACTCAGATATTTAATCCCCGGACACCTAAAATAAATAACTATTTACACAGGGATGATATTTATACTCAAGCTATGAATACATATACCTTTCAACCTTATTCAGGTAAAGTAACTCTCTTTCGCACAAAAGATGAAAATCGGACGGATGCTATAGGTATGGAATATGACTCAAAATTTGGTTGGGATGAAATAATAATTGGTGATTTAGATGTTAAATATATTCCCGGATCTCATCTTTCCCTTCTTGATGAACCTAATGTCAGGGTATTGGCCAAACAAATGAAAATCTGTTTGCACAAAGCCCAGAATCTAGAGTAGAATTTTACTCAAAATTGGATGACAAAGAAAATATTGTCTAGGTTTTTGTTACAATTAATTAAGTTTTTACAGCAAAATACCACTATGGCTTTATACGCAGAATTGCATCGGCATCTAGGTGGTTCAGTTGTACCTCGTGTCCTCTGGCGATATTTTCAGCGTCACAATACTGAGTTAATTTCTCCCTTTGCTGAATATCCAGAATTTGAAGATTTTTACACCCGTCCCCGTAATACATTGGATGAGTATCTAGAACTACATACTTTGGTAGAAAGTGTCCAAACGGTGGAAACCTTACCCTACTTTATTTACCGCTTATTGCGCGGTGCTTATATTTTTGAGAATTTGGCTTATTTGGAATTACGTTATACCCCATATTTACGAACTCCTGAACATTTGAGTCAAAATCAGAGAATTGATAAAATGGCGGAAATTGTGGATATTGTCGGTAAATCTAGTCATATCCCCGAATATCCCATTATTACCCGTCAAATCCTCTGTATGCACTCCCGTTTACCTTTCGAGGTAAATCAGGCCATTATTGATTTAGCAGCGCGAAATAGGGAATATGTTTGCGGCATAGACGTGGCAGGAGGCGATCGCTATTATGCTGAAAGGATGGCAGAATGGATACATTTATATAATTATGCCCATTCATTAAATATTAACACCACAGGGCATCTTTATGAAACTCAAGATGGTTGTTATCCAGAATTGCTACCCTATTTAATGCGAATTGGTCATGGTATTCAAATTCCTCTTTTGTATCCTGAATTACTTCCAGAAATTGCTAAAAGAGGACAATGTTTAGAAGTTTGTCCCACAACTTATTTAAAAACAGGCACTTTGCAGGATATTCGTCAGCTAAAATTAGTCTTTGACCGATGTTTTGCAGCAGAAGTTGATATCGCCATTTGTACGGATAATGCCGGGCTGCATAATATGCGTCTACCCTTTGAATATGAAAATCTTTTGACTTACGACATTATTAATTTTCAACAGTTACAAGCTTGTCAAAATGCAGCCTTTCGTCATGCTTTTGCGTGGCCTCATAGTCAACATCCAGCATCTTTGTTAACTGAGATGTTAAAGTAGATATTACCTTGCTCAATTGTCAATTCACCAGTAACAGTTGTTTAATAGCAAGGATAATTAATTTTTTGGCGTTACATAATGCAGGTATGAGTTATGTTTCCCGTCAAGGCGCAAAGTTTGATCTCTTGAATTTTCTTTTAAGTCTAAAGGGTGACTTGAAAAGTATTTTTATTAACCACAAAAGCCTCAAACCCTAACCGGGTTTTCAGGTCTCTCCCATAATCAAAGTTTTTCCCATTCTGTTTTTACTCGGCCTGTTGAGTGGAAGCCACCTCCCGACTCCCGACCCCTTTTTTATTTTCATCACTTGTGTTATTACAGATAAAAATGACTCAAGTTGTATAATTAACCCGTCTGCTCAATCAAACAACTATTTTGAGTATTGGCGAGTAGTCCATTTATTTTAGCTTAATTAGGGATGTATGTGGCAACAACAAAAAAAAGATAGTGTAATTATCAATCTGGCTTTATTAATGTCCATAACTACCAGCCCCATGGTAGCAAGTTTCTTAATTTCCGCACCAGTCCAAGCAGAATCCCAGACTCATACTCCGGCCTTTTCCCTGCCGCAAACGGTAGAAAATGGCACAATAGTTAAAATTGACGGTTCGGCTAACTTTCTCACCCTTAACCAAACCTTAAAAGAAAACTTTGAAAAACAGTTTTCGGGAACTCAGGTAGAAGTTGCTATCAATGGCAATGAAGAGGCATTAAAAGCGATTTTAGATGGTAAAGTTGATCTCGCAGCCCTTGGTCGCCGACTCACCCCAGAAGAAAAAGCACAAGGTTTACAACAAATACTGGTGCGTCGGGAAAAAATCGCTATCATTGTTAGCAACCATAATCCCTTTCAAGGTGGCTTAACTACTGAACAGTTGGCGAAAATTTTCCGAGGGGAAATTACAGACTGGTCACAAGTGGGGAATGCTCAAGGTAAAATTAGATTGATAGATCATCCCGACCATAGTGATACTCGTGCTTCCTTGGGCGAATATCCAGCATTTAAATCCGGCCAATTTGCTAACGGAAATGCTGTACAAATGCTAGACGATAATACAGCCAATATAATTAAAGAATTAGGTGATGATGGCATTAGCTATGTTTTAGCAAATCAGGTTTCTAAATTGCCTGCGGTGCGAGTCTTGAAAATACAGGACTTCTCACCAGACACTGTGGAATATCCTTTTTACCAGCCTTTTGTCTACGTTTATCAACAAAATCCCAGTCCAAAAGTTAAGGATTTTCTCGGATTTATTTTAGCTAAACCCGGACAGGAATCTATAAAAGCTGCTAGACAAGCAGAAGCACTTGCTATTATGTCGAGTCAATTACAAACTGTTACCACTCCTACCCTAACCTCGACAGAAATCTCAACAGCAACCCCAACAGCAACCTCTACAATTGATCAAAATCCATCTTTATCACCTATTCCCACAAGCCCCGCTACAGAGCAACCTATAGAAACTGGGGGTGAAATACAGTTGGTAAATCCCTTTAGTGACCCTTCAATGCTCACTAAAAATATCGGGTTTTTGCTGCTATTACCCTTATTTTTGATTGTTGGTTTAATTAGTTGTTTACCTTTGTTGTGGGGAAGAAAAAAGCGATCGCTAAATGCAACAACTGAATCAAATTCAAATATATTAGATTCAGAAGATTTAGAGGATGACTACCTCTTTCAAGAAGCAACCAAGGAAACCCTAGACGCAGCTATCCCACCAACTACAACTAACAATCATAATGGACTCAACGGTAATCACTCTCAAGAGGACATTTTTCCACAAGCAACAGCAGCAAATAATCTAGCTCTCACCCAGACAATTTCCCCAAAGGATCAGATAAAGGAAATTAATGAACTTGATTTAGACTATAATGGCACAATGTGGGATACAGAAGCTCCTGTGATTGTCGTCAATAATCATTATCCACCAATCCCAAGTATTCATCACGATCTAATTGACTCAGACATACCCATAGATGAATTTACCAATTCTCTACTAGAAACATCCGAACCACTAACATCAACATCATCTGATCAAAAGACCATATCTTTATCAGAATTGCTCAATAGACCTCCTGCTGCAATTAGAGAAGATAAATATATCTCTTTATCAGAATTACTCGGTATATCCTTTCCACCAAATCACCAATCACCACCCGATCAAAATTTATTATCCGATTTACCATTAAATCTGGAAGAGGCTTTAAATTCGATCACCAATGACATTGAACCCAATATACCTGAGATAGCAGAAGAAATATTACCGACTCCATTCCCTTCTACAACCACAGATGAAAACATCGCAATGGAGTTAGATGCAGAAATAGCAGCTTGGACTACTATTAACCAAATCAATGCTGATGAAAATACCAGAATTATCTTCACACCCCGCACTCCCAAATGGGCTTATGTATCTTGGTATATTTCTGATAGCGATAAGTTGAAACAAGCCATAAATCATCAAAAGATGTTAAAGAATCAAGGATTTATGACTTTGGCTGTACGTCTCTATGATGTTACTAACCTTGACCTTAGCTATCAGTTTCCTGAATTGGTGCAACAATACGAATGTGAAACCGCAATTCATGATTGTTATATACCTATTCCCAAAGGTGAACGTGATTACATGACAGAAATTGGTTATTTAATTAATGATCATCAGTGGTTATGTCTGGCTCGTTCTGGTACAGTTCACGTCTTCAGTAGTCCTAGTACAGATTTCTGGTTTGTCGTTGATACCGAATTAGTGATTTATGGTGCAACAAAACAAGATGCAATTGTCACTATTGATGGTCAAAATGTCAAACTCAATGCTGATGGTACATTTAAGGTATCTCTTCCTTTTGTGGATAATTTGGTTGATTATCAAATGACTGCTACTTCTGCTAATGAAGAAAATACTAAAACTATTTACCAAAAGTTTTTTCAGGAACAGAAAGAGAATTAATGGCAATATTACCTATTTATAGCTGTAGCCATCAAGATTAAGACATAAACCATAATGACCAGACTTGATAGTAAAGACTGCCCAGCAAAAGTGGTGGAAGCAGCGTCCTAATTAACCTAGCTACAGCTATAGCCAAAAAATTAGTTAAAAAACCACCCCTCAGCACTCTAGGGGTGGGTAACTCATCAATTACATAAATTATGGATTTGGGACAGTATCAAATTAGAACATACCCATACCACCCATACCACCCATACCACCCATACCGCCCATACCACCCATACCACCCATACCACCCATACCACCCATACCGCCCATACCGGCATCAGGGGCAGCGGCTTGTTTCTCAGGTTTTTCGGCGATAATAGCTTCAGTGGTGAGTACCATACCGGCAATAGAAGCGGCATTTTGTAAAGCAGAACGAACCACTTTGGCAGGATCAATGATACCAGCAGCAATTAAGTCTTCAAATTCCCCAGTCGCTGCGTTATAGCCGATATTTAAGTCAGTTTCCCGGACTCTGGCCACAATTACAGAACCTTCTACTCCGGCATTGTCTGCAATTTGTCGCAGGGGTGCTTCTAAGGCTTTTTGGACGATATCAGCGCCAATTCTTTCTTCAGGGGAGAGTTTGGCTTTAATTTCATCTACCTTACTAGATAGATGAATCAATGTTGTACCACCACCGGGAACAATACCTTCTTCTACAGCTGCTTTAGTGGCATTAAGTGCGTCCTCAATTCGTAGTTTTCTGTCCTTGAGTTCGGTTTCTGTGGCTGCACCAACTTTAATCACAGCAATACCACCAGCTAACTTAGCAATGCGTTCTTGCAGTTTTTCGGTATCATAATCGGAATCAGTTTCTGCCAACTGTTTCCGAATTTGAGCAATTCGTTTTTGGATTTCTGGTTTAACAGTGCTACCAGCGACAATTGTAGTGTTTTCTTTGTCAATGTTGATTTTTACAGCAGTTCCCAACATTTCCAAGGTAGCGGTGTCTAAGCTTAAACCAATTTCCTCAGAAATTAATTGCCCATCGGTGAGAATGGCAATATCTTCTAGCATAGCCTTACGGCGATCGCCAAAACCAGGAGCTTTAATGGCAGCTACAGCCAACACACCACGAGATTTATTCACAACCAGAGTTGCTAAAGCATCACCGTCTACATCTTCAGCAATAATTAGTAAAGGTTGACCTGAACGGGCAACTTTTTCCAATATAGGTACTAAATCTTGGATGCTGCTGATTTTTTTATCGGTAATCAGGATGCGAGCATTTTCAAATTCTACTGTCATCCGTTCGTTATTGGTGATGAAGTAGGGAGAAATATAACCTCTATCAATCTGCATTCCTTCAACTACTTCTAATTCAGTAGTGAGAGATTTAGATTCTTCCACGGTAATGACACCATCTTTTGTCACCTTTTCCATGGCCAATGCCAGCATATTGCCAACTTCAGCATCATTTCCAGCGGAAACTGTGGCAACTTGAGCAATAGCACTTCCTTCTACTGGTCTAGAAATTTTGGCAATTTCTGCTACCAGTCCCTCAACGGTTTTATCAATACCCCGTTTCAAACTCATGGGATTTGTTCCCGCTGCAACATTCTTTAAACCTTCCTTAATCAAGGCTTGTGCTATAACTGTGGCAGTGGTAGTGCCATCGCCAGCTATATCTTTAGTTTTCGATGCTACTTCCTGAATCAATCTAGCACCAGTATTTTCTAAAGGATCTTCTAATTCAATTTCTTTGGCAACAGTAATACCATCGTTAACAATTTGGGGAATACCAAATTTTTTTTCCAATAGAACGTTCCGTCCTTTTGGACCCAAAGTGATCTTCACCGCATCTGCTAGGGTGTTAATACCCTTTTCTAAAGCACGCCGTGATTCTTCCTTAAATGCAATAACCTTGGCCATGTTTTATTTCTCTATATACTTCCATTAGACAATTTAGCACTCACTGACCAAGAGTGCTAATCCCTTTGCACAATTTATTTTATTTCACAATTTAGATGCACCATCAAAATCCCAAAATACATTACCATTAGCAGTTGATACTAATATTTAACTATAAAACCCATGATTGTCTTGGGAGCAGATGAATCTAGAAAACTTCCTTATATCCCTTGGCATTGCTAAACCTAGCGGCTCCGGCTGGTTAGCTGTAGTGTTTACATTTCTATTAGCTTCAGGTGTCACCTGGTTTTTAATTCCCACAATTCGCAAATTTGCCTTAGAGGTAGGTTGGGCAGACCAACCCAATGCCCGACGACTGAATCAAGAACCTTTACCTAATGCCGGCGGTTTGGCAATTTATGCGGGTGTAATTGCGGCTTTGGTCTTAGCTAGTCTCTTGCGGCCAATTGAAATCCAGGGCGTTTTGGCTCAAGTCTTAACCATTCTCCTGGGAGGTTCAATTTTAGTTCTGGTTGGCTTTATTGATGACCAATTTGGTTTACCTGCCTCTGTGCGGTTATGGGCTCAGGTGACGACAGCACTTTTGTTAGTTGGTAACGGGATCAGTATTAAAGTTATCTTTGGTACACCAGTTGATTCTCTCTTATCTATGGCCTTAACGGTACTGTGGGTAGTAGGAATCACTAATGCCATTAACCTCATGGACGGTATGGATGGTTTAGCTGGTGGTATCAGTTTTATTACTGCTATTAGTTTATTAGGAGTTTCTGCCCAATTTGATAATCGTGCGGCTGCTACTTTAGTTTTAGCGGCTTTGGGAGGGGCCGCATTGGGTTTTTTACGCCATAATTTTCACCCCTCACACATCATTATGGGTGATGCTGGAGCATACTTTTTTGGTTATGTTTTAGCAGCAACCAGCATTTTAGGTAAACTTCAACAAAATACTGTTTATGCCCTCATACCTACAGTTTTATTTCTGTTGTTGCCAGTTATTGACACTACTCAAGTGTTTATACGCCGGATCATGGCCGGAAAAAACCCTTTGAGTACACCTGGTAAAGACCATCTGCACCACCGTTTGTTGGCTTGGGGACTATCCCAACGCAATGCGGCTTTTATCTTATGGTCCATTACTTTGGGTTGTAATTTACTGGCTATGAAAATCCAGGGTATGAGTTTATCTGTAATCCTGGCTACTGCTGCTGGTATTATCTTGCTGTTAGGCTTTACTGTTTGGCAAAGAATACTGAATAATCGCTAAAAATGATTATAGGCATAGATCCCTGACTTCTTTGAAAAGTCGGAGATCTGGGTATGAGCGTATTATCAAACTACATCACCATGCCACCGTCAACATTAAATACTTGTCCAGTGATGTAGGCTGCTGCGGGATCAGATGCTAAAAATCTTACCATGCCGGCAATTTCTTCCGGTTGACCAAAACGCCCCAAGGGAATATATTGTAAAATTCCTTCGGCTTTAATATCGCTGGTCATGTCAGTGATAATAAAACCCGGAGCAACGGCATTTACAGTAATTCCACGGGAAGAAAGTTCTTTGGCTACGGTTTTGGTAAAACCAATCACACCCGCTTTGGCGGCACTGTAATTGGCTTGTCCAGGATTGCCCATTTGTCCAGCTACGGAAGCAATATTAATAATCCGCCCTGAACGTTGTTTAAGCATAATTTTACTGACTGCTTTTGTACATAAAAATACGCCAGTTAAATTAATGTCTATCACTGCTTGCCATTCTTCTAATTTCATTCTTAGCAGCAGGGTATCACGAGTAATTCCGGCGTTATTAACTAGGATATCCACTCGCTGGAACTTTTCTAAGGTGGTTTTAATCAGTGTATCTACTTGATTTTCTTGAGACACATCTCCTTGAATAGCAAATGCTTCACCTCCGGCTGTGGTAATTTCTGCTACTACTTGATCTGCAGCTGTGCTAGAACTAGTGTAGTTAACAACTACTTTTGCACCTTCAAAGGCTAATTGTAAAGCGATCGCTCTGCCAATTCCTCGTGATGCACCAGTGACAATTGCTACCTGATCTTTTAATAAACTCATCTCATTTTCCTCAATCTTTGGAGATATCGCGCTCATTATTTTATGGTAATTTGGTGAGGAGATCAGATATTTTCTGAATCCATTATGTTTCATCGCATCTGATAAAACAGACTCAAAATCTTTTCATTCACAAATTTTAATAACAACACGGCAAATATTTATGATATAAGTAAAGTACGGTATTCCTACTTAAAAACCGTAGATTATTTGCAGAGGTGTAGCACCAGTGGGTATAGTAGTAGAAAACGTTTCTAAACAATTTGGTAGTTTCCAGGCCGTTGCACAGGTAAATCTGGAAATTCAAAGTGGTTCTCTTGTGGCTTTATTAGGTCCATCTGGATCTGGTAAATCTACTTTATTACGGTTAATCTCTGGTTTAGAAATGCCAGATACAGGTAAAATTATTCTGACAGGGAAAGATGCTACTTATCAAAGTGTGCAAGAACGAAATATTGGCTTTGTCTTTCAACATTATGCTCTATTTAAACATTTAACTGTTCGTAAAAATATCGCTTTTGGTTTGGAAATTCGCAAAGCTCCGCAAAAGAAAATTCAAGGTAAAGTAGAACAACTACTAGAATTGGTGCAATTAAGCGGGTTAGGCGATCGCTATCCTTCGCAATTGTCTGGGGGACAAAGACAACGGGTAGCATTAGCTAGAGCATTAGCGGTAGAACCCAATGTACTATTATTAGATGAACCTTTTGGCGCACTTGATGCTAAAGTCCGTAAAGACTTACGAGCTTGGTTGCGTCGTCTGCATGATGAGGTTCATGTTACCACAGTTTTTGTTACTCATGATCAGGAAGAAGCAATGGAGGTTGCTGATGAAATTGTAGTTATGAATAAAGGTAAAGTTGAACAGGTAGGAACACCAGCACAGATTTATGATCATCCTGCATCAGCATTTGTCATGAGTTTTATCGGTCCTGTGAATATATTACCTAGTTCTGCTAAAATTTTCCAAAGTAGTGGATTTGAGTCAACACATCCAGAAACATTTTTGCGTCCTCAAGATATCATCATTGAAACAGTTGCTAATGGGACCACAGTACCAGCTATAGTTAGCAGAATCATTCATTTAGGTTGGGAAATTCAAGTAGAATTAACCTTAGATGATGGACAAATGATGACAGCCCATTTAACACGGGAACGGTTTGATGAATTAAAGTTAGAACCACAAGAAAAAGTTTATGTCAAGCCTAAAGAGGCTAAATCTTTTCCCCTTTATTATTCAATATAAAAAGAGAGAATGTAAAGCCAAAGATTAGTAATGTAAGGCAAGCAAATAGTAATGTAAAGCCAACGATCAGTAATGGATCATAAATAATTGACAATTGACAACTGTAAATTATCAATTATCAACTATCAATTAGTAATTAGATGAGAGATTTTGCCTTTTCAGACTCTTTTCCTAAACCAACCAACTGAGTGCTAAGTTCCCACATTCGTTTGCCTTTTTCGTCATCTCGTGCTTGGGGAGAAACTTTCTGTACAAAAGATGTTCTATCCTTCTTTTGACGATTTCCCCAACTCCAATAAATACCAGATTGCTTGTATTCAGGGTCAGCTACTACCATAGCAACACGTTCTCCTGATAATTCCTCAGAGACAAATCCCCCAGTAATATATTTTTGGAACAGAGGGAAAAGTTTTTGAAACTGAGGGTAATGATTACGGAATAAAGCCGTTGTGGCTACACAACCAGGATAGAGAGAACTGAAAGTAATACCAGTTTTTTCATGAAAACGGTTATGTAGTTCGCGCATAGTTAGCACATTGCATACCTTACTATCTTTGTAAGCCTTGACTGGTTCAAACTTCTTACCGTTAATCATTGTAATTGGGTCTTGGAAACCTGCTGCAAAACCCTCAAAATTACCCAAATCTGGACGAGGGGGAATTTTGCCACCCAATTCATCTGGGTTATGGGTAACAGTTCCTAGAATTACTAATCTTTTATCAGTGGCAGATGACTTTTGCAAATCTGGTAACATGAGATTACACAGTAGGAAATGTCCCAGGTGATTTGTAGTGACAGTTAATTCATATCCTTCGGGAGAAAATAAAGGCTCTTTGATTAAAGGCATATAAATAGCAGCATTGCAAACTAAAGCCTCTAAACTTCTACCAGTAGCCCTAAAATTGTTGACAAATTGTCGAACGCTTTCTAAAGAGCCTAAATCAATGTGCATGAGTGTGTAGCTATTTGCAGGTATTTCCACGCTTTTAGCAGCTTTTTCGGCTTTGATTAAATCACGACAAGCCATAATAACGTGCCATTGTCCTCTATTAGCGAGAGCCTTTGCTGCTTGTAAACCTACTCCTGAAGAAGCACCTGTAATGATTACGGTTGACTGACGATTTTGTTCCATTTGTTTATATTGCTTCGATGATTGTTGAGTTTAAAAAAACAGTGTATATGATCTTGATGATCTCATACTTTTGAAATTTCTATGGTAATGAGTAATTGGTAATGGGTAATGGGTAATTGGTAATGGGTAATTGGTAATGGGTAATTGGTAATGGGTAATGGGTAATTGGTAATGAGTAATGGGTAATTGGTAACTGACAAATTAAACAATTTTTGGTTTTTGTAAATGCCAATTAGTTGATTGTTCATAAGCATAAGCTACTTGGAAAAGTTGCTCCTCTCCCAAAGCTTTGCCAACTATTTGTAGCCCAATTGGTAAACCTTGACTATCAAAACCACAAGGTAAACTAATCCCTGGTAAACCAGCTAAATTAGCGGGAATAGTCATTAAATCATTCAAATACATACTCAAAGGATCGGTAGTTTTTTCTCCGGCTGTAAATGCGGTAGTAGGTGCAGTGGGAGAAATTAAAACATCTACTATTTCAAAAGCTTTTTCAAAGTCTTGTTTAATTAAAGTGCGGACTTTTTGCGCTTTCAAATAATAGGCATCATAATAACCAGCGGAAAGGGCATAAGTGCCAATCATAATCCGGCGTTTGACTTCCGCTCCAAAGCCTTGAGAACGAGTCCGGGTATACATTGATAAAAGATTGTCCGCATCAGGAGAACGTAAACCATATTTAACGCCATCGTAACGGGCTAAATTAGCTGAGGCTTCCGAGGGGGCGATAATGTAGTAGGTTGGTAAACCATAGCGAAAACTGGGACAGGAAATAGGATGAATTTCTGCACCTAATTCTTGCAGTTGTTCAATAGCTTTAGTGACAGCAGCTTCTACTTGAGGATCTAAACCTGCACCAAAGGTTTCTGTAATTACACCAATTCTCAATTTTTTGCCAACTTTGAGATCCGGTTTTAAACTAGCTGCATAGTTAGGAATTGGGACCTTGAGACTAGTAGAATCTTGGGGATCATAACCTGCGATCGCACTCAATAATATAGCTGCATCTTCTACACTGCGTCCAAATGGTCCAATTTGGTCGAGAGAAGAAGCATAGGCCACCAAACCATAACGGGAAACTAAGCCATAGGTCGGTTTCATCCCTACCACACCGCAGAAAGACGCAGGTTGACGAATTGAACCTCCGGTATCAGAACCCAGAGAAACCACACATTCATCTGCTGCTACTGCTGCGGCTGAACCACCGGAAGAACCACCGGGAACACGGGATAAATCCCAAGGATTAGCGGTAACTTGATAAGCGGAGTTTTCTGTAGAACTCCCCATAGCGAACTCATCTAAATTAGTTTTACCCACCATGACACCCCCAGCGTCAGCTAGTTTTTGGGTGACGGTAGATTCGTAAGGTGGGACAAAATTTTCTAAAATCCGCGAAGCGCAGGTGGTGACAATCCCTTTTGTACATAAGTTATCTTTAATGCCGATGGGAATCCCCGCTAACAGTCCAATTTCTTCTCCCGCAGCGACTACTGCATCCACAGCACGAGCTTGTTTTAAGGCTTGTTCTGTCGTGACAGTGAGGAAACTGTGCAGTTTTGGTTCTAACTCTTGAATCCGATTTAATGCTTCTTGGGTAATTTCAACAGCAGAACGTTCTTTAGTGATTATCTGTTCGTGCAATTCGCGGATGGATGCCATAATTGTTATCTTTAAGGAATCAAGTCATTGATTTTAGCATTTCCAGGGCTGGGGATTGGGGAATTTGCGTCTCTACAGTAGATTTTTTGCCCCTCACCCAGAGGTGCAGAGACGCAAAGAGAGTTTTGAGAGTTTAGTTATAGTCCTAAAGCGATTATTGCCATAATTACAAAAAGTTGCTAACATTAAGGTATAACTAAAGTTATACCAAGTTATGAAAACAGCAATTTCCATTCCTGACCCTCTTTTTGAAGCTGCTGAACAATTTGCAAAACATAAAGGCTTATCCCGTAGTCAGCTTTATGCTGTAGCACTTCAAGAGTATTTGCGATCGCATAAACCGGATCAAATTACTGAACAGTTAGATGCTGTATATGCCGATGAAGATAGCAGTCTTGATCCATTGTTTGTCAGTCTACAAGCCCATACAATATCAGAGGAAAATTGGTGATGCAGCGAGGTGAAATTTGGTGGGCAGAACTGCCCATACCTGTTGCTTCTGAACCAGGATATCGTAGACCTGTTTTGATTATTCAATCAGATGAGTTTAATAGGAGTCGAATTAGAACTGTGATTGCTGCTGTTCTCACAACTAATCTGCGATTGGCCCAAGCTCCAGGAAATATTTTACTAACAACAGATGAAACTGGTTTATCCCAAGATTCCGTTGTGAATGTTTCCCAAGTAATTACTGTGGATAAGTCATTTTTAATAGAGCAGGTAGGACAGGTAGATAATAGCGCAATGTTGCTTATTAATGAAGGTCTTCGTTTAGTTCTAGCTTTATAGTCAGATTATTAGTAAACTATCAAGTCACTCTCTCAACTACAAATCATGAATATTAATGCCTCTATTATTGATCAACGTTTGCAATCAGTGACTGATGCCATTCGACAACGGGCTGCGGAAGAATTAAATATTAATGATGCCGGTAAACTTAAATCCTTAGCATTTGTATATTTTTGTGTGCAAACAATTCTGGATTTAGAAGACTCTAATACCTTTGATTGTTTGACCGAAGGTGGTGGAGATTTTGGTGTGGATGCTATGCACATTTCTGAAGAATATGATGGTGAGTTTACAGTCAGTTTATTTCAGGTAAAGTATGTAAATAATCTAGAAGGTAAGACTAATTTTCCTGAAAATGGCATCACGGCTCTCATTAATGCGATTCGATTTTTGTTTGATCCCACTGCAAAATTAGAGCATATTAATCAACGCTTACTTGCGAAAGTAGAAGAAGCCCGGAGTTTAATTCGGGATGGATATATTCCCCAGGTGCGGGCATTAGCTTGTAATAATGGCATAAAATGGAACGCGTCATCTCAAGAAGCAATTGATCGATCTGGATTCGGTGATCAGGTGACATGGGAACACATCAATCATGAACATCTGATCAAAATTCTGCAAGCTTCCAAACCAGTTAAAGATACTTTACAACTAAGTGGCAAAGCTGTAGTTGAAGATATGAATTTCAGTCGGGTGCTGGTGGGCAGAATTTCCATAACTGAAATTGCGGCTTTGATTGAGCGACACGGAGAACGCTTGTTAGAACGCAATATCCGCCGTTATTTAGGGCTGCAAGGCAACCGGGTCAATGAGGGTATTCGGGACACTTTAAACAGCGATGAAAAAAACAATTTCTATTTTTATAATAATGGCATTACTTTAACTTGCGACAGTTTTTCCTATAACGCGCTGCAAAATGGTGATTATCAGGTACGAGTTGAGAACCTACAAATTATTAATGGTGGTCAAACTTGTATGACCATTTTTAAAACTCTTCAAGACCCAAATTTCTGCCGACAAAATACTGAAGCTTATGTTTTAGTTCGGCTTTATCAATTACCTACTGATAATGATGATTTAGTCCAAAAAATTACTTATGCTACCAATAGTCAAAACCCGGTGGATCTGTATGACCTGCGAGCCAATGATGAGCGACAGCAACGGCTGGAAATGGATATCCAACAATTGGGATTTAACTACCGCCGCAAACGCTCTGATACAGCCACTAAATCCACAGATATTACTTCAGGTGTGGCGGCGGAGGCGGTATTAGCGATTTGGCGACAAAAGCCTCATCAAGCTAAGTTTTTCACTCGTGAGCATTTTGGTAAACTGTATAATGTAATTTTTACTGAGCAGCTGAATGGCGCACAAGTCGTAATCGCTGTACAGTTGTATAGAATTGCTGAAAAGCAACGCAAACGACCAAACCCAAATGATCCTGCTTGTGTCCGTTATGCTTCATGCTTTATTGCCATGCAAATGGGGCGAAGACTTCTCAAAAGAATGAATCTACAAATGAAGGAAATTGACCACCGTAATTTTGAAGATGTAACTCAGTTGATTAATCAAAATGGGGAGAATTATTTCCATGATTCAGTGCGAGATGTTCAAAAGGCACTTCAGGTGCTTTACGGAAGCCAGGAAATTTCTTTACAACAACTTTCTGCCACTTTCCGACGCGGTGATTTAATAGAGAAACTTCAGCAGATGGAAATTCATTAAATATATTCCTATGAATGACAAACTCCAGACCGAAACAGACAATCTACAAGAAAACACTAATGTGGAAATAAGTCCAGAACCAGAAACCGAAAAAGTTTTATGTCCCCATTGTCAACGCACTGCTACAAATGGTATTAAATGTAAAGGCATTTGTGTGGCTGATAATGACTATTAAGGTGTAAATAAACAAATTTAGAAAAACTAAGTAATATGGTTAAAATAATTTCCCGGAAATATGTCGGTCAAGCCAATGTTTATGATATTGGTGTGGAAAATGACCATAATTTTGTGATTAAAAATGGTTTTGTCGCGGCCAATTGTTTCAATAAATCTCACTCTACTGCTTACGCTTACGTCACCTATCAAACAGCATATTTAAAAGCAAATTACCCATTGGAATATATGGCCGCGCTGTTAACTGCTAATAGTGGTGATACTGACAAGGTACGGAAGTATCTTGATAATTGCTCTAATATGGGTATTGTTATTGATCCACCTGATGTTAATCGCTCTGGTTTAGATTTTACTCCCATAGATGACAAAATTTTATTTGGATTTTCGGCGGTACGAAATGTGGGACAAAATGCGATCGCCTCAATTTTAGAAGCAAGAGAACAATCAGGAGAATTAGTCCCATTTAAATCTCTCGCGGATTTTTGCGACCGTGTTGATTTACGAGCTATGAACCGACGTACTTTAGAATCACTAATTAACTGCGGCGCTTTTGATAAAATTGAACCTAACCGCAACCAATTAATCCATGATTCGGAATTAGTTTATGAGTGGGCCCAATCCCGTGCTAAAGATAAGGCTAGTGGACAGGGAAGCATTTTTGATTTATTAGGAAGTGGATTTGCAGGTAATAATAATCTAGTTCAAAAAAACACTTTTGAATCTGCTCCGAAAGCTCCTCCTGTTAATGATTTACCACCTCAAGAAAAATTACGAATGGAAAAGGAATTATTAGGATTTTATTTATCAGACCATCCTCTCAAATCTATCAGACAATCATCGTCAGTCCTTGCACCAATTAATTTAGCACAACTGGGTGAACAAAAGGATGATTCTATCCTTTGTGCGGTAGTAATGTTGAATAATGTTAAAAAAGTAATGACAAAAAAGGGTGAACCAATGGCAATTTTGCAAGTTGAAGATTTATCTGCTGCTACGGAAGCTATTGTTTTTCCTAAAACTTATGAACGCATTAGTTCTATACTGGCAGTTGATGCTAGATTAATTATTTGGGGTAAGGTAGATCGTCGTGACGAACAAAGTCAATTTATTCTGGAAGATGCAGAAACTGTAGAAATGGTAAGAATGATTTTATTGGAACTTAGTCCACAACAAGCGGGGACTATTGAAGAACAACATCGTCTAAATACAATTCTTAAAGCCCAAGCTGGAGATAAGGATAATAAATCAAAAGTACCAGTAATTGGCATCGTTCAAGCAGGAAATCATCGAGAAATTGTCCGGTTTGGTAGACAGTTTTGGGTACAAGATTCGGGAACAGCATTGCAAGCATTACAAAATGCTAATTTTCACGCTGATATTAAACAATTAACTAGTGGTTAAGCATAAACATAAATTTGAGTGATTACACAATTTGCAAAACAACCAATGTCATATCATCTGTATTTTGTCTATCAGTGCCGATAAATTTCTCAACTTGATCAAATAGATATTCAACAATTTCTTGAGGACTATTACAATACTTACAAGCTGTTCTAAAGGATGTAATAAAATTATCTTCATCAAAGCGATCGCCTCCAGCCGCCGCCGCATCAGTCAAACCATCAGTATAATAAATAACTGTATCCCCAACTTCTAACTGGGCTTGAGCGTCTTCATATTCACTATTAGCGTCTAAACCAATTAACATTCCCAAGGTATCCAAACGGGTGACGGTCTTTGTCGCTGCGTGCCACCACAAAGGCGGATTGTGGGCTGCATTACTATAAGATAAAATCCGCGTTTGCGGGTCATATTCTGAATAAAACATAGTTACAAAGCGGTGGGAATTTTCTAAATCCGCATACATAACACGATTCAAATTTTGCAAAATTCCGGCTGGAGTGTTACCGTGTAATACTTCACCCCTTAACATTCCCCGCAACATGGTCATAATTAAACCTGCGGGGACACCCTTACCCATAACGTCCCCAATTACCAAACCCCAACTAGCATTTTCTGATATCATGCGTGGCGTAGCTGTAGGTTGTTGTGGGTTGGGTTTAGTAGGAATAAAATCATAATAATCACCACCGACGCGATTAGCTGGTTTACAACGTGCTGCTATAGACAAACCAGGAATATTGGGACATTGACGCGGTAAAAGTCGGCGTTGAATTTCCGCACCAATTTCTAATTCTTGATCTAAACGTTCTTTTTTTCTTAATTCTACAGCTAGTTCATCATTGTCAATGGCAACTGCTGTTTGGTCGGCTACTAACCGGACTAATTTCTGTCTAGTTTCTGTCCAACTATATTCAGGATCACGACTGAGAACATAAAGCCAACCTCGTTCTGTATTTTTAACTAAAATGGCTGTACCAAAGATTTGGACATCAGCACCCAGATAACGGTGCATTTGTTCATCTAAAATACCTGTAGATATAGTTGGAGGAACGGAATGATTTAAAAGGGTAATTTGACTACTAGCAGTTTCTAGGGCTTTTCTAATATTTTTTCTTTGTTGACTGTCTTGCCAATGTAATTGTTCTAATCTAATTTGTCCATTGGGTTTATAAAGAAAAAGTGCGCTACCTTCTCCATCTGTCACTTTTGTGGCCATAAGAGGAATCAATTCTAAAAACTGATTTAAATTATGGAAGCTTCTGAGAGCAAATCCTAAAGAACCCAACAAGTCTTGAATTTTATTTTGTTCTCGATGTAGCCTGGCCACGAGTTCCTTAAGTGCCACCACAGGAGTGACATCTGTTGTGGCACTGTTATTACTATCAGTAGGATGAGGTGGAAATTGTGACACAGGTTAATATTGCAATTGATAATACCAAATTTGTGGTTATTTCTAAATACTCTTTTTTGATAAATTGTTAAATTATATTGGCTGAGATTCGTTATTTTAGCAAGAGTAGAAGCAGGGTAGGACGGAATTTCTTGTGGTTGATGATTAATCTTCTGATTTTGTCAAAAATATTTCTTTGGTAATCAGTATTAATCAGAGGCTTCCAATTTTTTCATAACTGAATTAGCCATTCATATATCTTGAGAAATATAAAGTTGATCATCAATAAAATTACCTCTATTTCTTACAGGGTAGATATTAGTAATCATCAAACCAAAAACCATATAGATTTATGGTCAGTTAATTGATGATTTTTGGGTAGTTGGGTTTTTGTGAAAAACAGAGTTGTCATCATGCTTTTAACCTATATACCACAAATTTTGGCAATATTTCCGCAGATAGATTTCTTTTATGAAAAAATTCTCTTTTTTTTCCATAAATACGTAAGTTTTAGGTAACATAGATAAAACTAATTTACGCAATTTAAGGACTTCGACGCTAACACCAACCCCATTTGTCTAGATCACACTAAAATATCCGGTACGTTCCTGAAATTACAATAAGTGACTTAACTGTAATTTTAGTTATATACTTGACTCAGTACGATGAGGGAATTTGTTTGAGTTATAAATCTTGCTTTTGCGTCACATCTCAATCAAAAGCAATATCAAAAGCAATATCAACCGCTCAATAATGCTTCTACAAATTCATAACTAGAAAAGGGACGTAAATCTTCAATTCCTTCACCAGCACCAATAAAACGAATAGGTAAGCCTAACTGCTGAACAACAGCCAGGGCGACACCTCCTCTAGCTGTTCCGTCTAATTTGGTTAAAACAACGCCACTGAGTTGGGCTGCTTGGGAAAATACTTCTGCTTGTCGCAGTCCATTTTGTCCTAGAGTAGCATCAAGAACTAAAAGAGATTCAACATGGGTATTAGGAGCTTTCTTGGTGATAATTTTGCGGATTTTACTGAGTTCCTCCATCAGATTTTTCTTATTTTGCAGTCTTCCAGCGGTATCTATTAATAATAGTTCAGTTTCCCTAGCCTGAGCAGCGGTGATCGCATCAAATACCACGGCTGCTGGATCAGTGTTTTTACCTGGATTAGCGATAACTTCTACACCGCTTCTATTCCCCCAAACTTTAACCTGTTCCACCGCAGCCGCCCGGAATGTATCAGCCGCACCAATTAAACACTTATAACCGGATTTTTGTGCTAGGTGAGAAATTTTACCAATGGTTGTAGTTTTCCCCGCCCCATTAACTCCAGTAATTAACCAAATCGTGAGAGTATCTTTTTCCGGCGCGAACCTAGATTTTACATGATTTTGTAAGGGTGCATCTAGCATATCCCTAAGAATTTCTTTAAGATAGGCTATTGCTTGTTCTGGTGGAGTTACTTCTGTGAGTAGTTTTTTTTGCAGCGCAGTAATAATATATTCGGTTGCTTCTACACCTACATCAGCTTGTAGAAGTAATGATTCAATTTCATTTACAGCATCTTGATTGAGCGGTCCTTGACCAACAATTGATTTTAGGCGATTAATAATATTTCGTCGGGTTTTATCTAAACCTTGACGCA
Organism: Dolichospermum sp. FACHB-1250; assembly: GCF_014696335.1. Lineage (NCBI taxonomy): Bacteria > Bacillati > Cyanobacteriota > Cyanophyceae > Nostocales > Aphanizomenonaceae > Dolichospermum > Dolichospermum sp. FACHB-1250. The sequence goes on along the minus strand of NZ_JACJPZ010000006.1, from coordinate 55,220 downwards.
GTTTTTTCAACCAAGTAATCTCTTCTATGGAAATATCTTCCGCTTTTCTCCCTTGGGCGGCTAAAACCTCTGCTGACCATCTAAAACCATCATCAAATGCTAATTCGGGAATTGTTACCTCTGTTTCCGTGGTTATTGTCAGTATTTCTGGAATTTCGGTTTCTATGGAACTAGCAATCAATTTCTCTTGTTTAGCTTGTCTTTCTGCCGCAGCCCGTTCTAAAAAAGATAAATTAGCTGCTTCTGGTTGTAATTCGTTAACAATATCTTCGGTAGTTTCTACTGCATTTTCAGTTAGTGTAATTACTTCCTCTGTGGCTACTATTTTTTCAGGAATAGTATCTTCTGCAACAGTTACAGGTGTTACTGTTTCTATTTGTTGTTTTTCTTGAATATTTTTATACGCAGCTTTAGCAAAAGCTAACAAATCCTCCGTATCTGGTACTGTTGTTTCTGATTGAGTTGCTGCTACTGCGGGTGGTTCTGTTTGGGTTTGGGGAGTATCAGCGGATTGATGATGGGGACGATTAAACCAATTGAAAGCCATTGTAGTTGATTTAGATAAGAATTTAATTAGGAACCATGGAAGGACTTAGAAATCAAGGAAGAAAGAGAAAGAAAAGCCTTAGCACTGACCAATGATCACTGACTAAGGACAAATTTAAGCAGTTTTTTTCCGTTCACTGACTCGACGAAGAACGCCATTAATAAAACGGTGACCATCTTCTCCACTATAACGTTTAGCTAATTCTACAGCTTCATTAATAGCGATACTATCAGGGACTTTCATGAATTTTATTTCTGCGGTAGCTATTTGTAGAATATCTCTGTCAATTTGGGCTAAACGGGTCACTTGCCAATCTACTAAAGCATTAGAAATAAGTTCTTCAATAGCCTGACGATTTTCATTTACGGTAATAATTATTGCTTTGGCATAATTACGAACTTCTTTATCTTGATTAGCTAATTGAATCAATTCAGGAAAATCAACAGATGTACCTAATTGATTAATAGCGGTTTGGGTATAGGAAATTGCCTCCTTTAGCATAGTTCTAGCCGTATTCAAGTCAGCGGCTCTAGTTTCACTAGTCAATAGACGCTCATTACTCCGTTGCAGTTCTCCTGCGGCATTATTCAATGTGTCCTGTACTTCTAATGTGAGGGTGCGTACTGCCCCTAAGACTAGCTTAGAGACTAATTGTTCGTCTGATAGGGCTTCTAGTTTTTTGGGGTTTATTGGTAACTGACTGAGACTTAGCAGTGCCAATTCACGCGCTATTTGCTGGGGTTTACGACGTTGCATACAGTTGGGATGATAAAAATATGTGAATTTTGGCACAGACAAACAATTAGCTTATCTATTTTCGGATCACTTTGCCAGATTTGCATCAAGTTCAATTTTTGCTGCTGGTATTTTCGCTATTGTCTTATTTCTAGAGGTAATACTGTTGCCAGCATTGTCAGATCAGATGTTTCCATATTAGGAGCGACTATACCACCAGATACAATTATTTTAAAAGCATCTTCAACGGATATAGAAAGATTAATTACCTCTTCTTCTGGGACTATTGCATACCAGCCTGTTGTTGGGTTGGGGGTAGTGGGAATAAATATACTGATTACAGGACGAGAGATATGATTTTGGATTTCATGGCTAATTATTCCTGTCACAAAACCAATCGCCCAAATTCCCCGACGAGGATATTCTACTAATACTACACGGCGAAATTTACCATGGGAATCCTTTAGAAGTGTTTCTAATAGTTGTTTGAGGGTTTTATATACCTGACCGGCTAAAGGAATCGCGTGTAATAACCGTTCACCTAGATCTAATAACCACCTTCCAGCAATGTTTCTAGCCATTAAGCCAATGACGAGAATACTTAATAGTGGTACAGCTAATCCGACGAATAAATTAAGTATATTTACCAGGATTGGGTTTAAACCGTCAAAAGGATTAAGTTGTTTGGGAATTTGGGTAAGAAAGTTAATTACCCAGGTGGCTATGGTAATTGTTAACCAAATGGTAGTTGCTAGGGGAATTAACACCAACAAACCAGCAATTAGGTCATTTTTCAGGTCTTGTTTTAAGCGTTCCACTACCAAACTCTGGTTCTCCTTGTTTAGCTTCGTTAAACTGTTGTGATTATTTTCCATATCAGCTTAGTCACATTTGGAATATCAGAAACTGATTAGAGCAGGTTTCAGTATCTTGCAACAGGTTATTTTTCATCCCTAGAAAACACTTTTTGTATCCGTCTCTAATGGTAAAAAGTCACACTATCGCTACAAAATTCAGCCATTTCTTGCTTAGACGTAAATATAGACATCAGTACACCATTATGGCGGATTGTGAATTTGTGAGAGTGTTACTTATCTTTGCAATCATTGTAAATGATTGTTGCAAGTCTGAGAGATATTATAACAGGGAACAGGGAACAGGTAACAGGGAACAGGTAACAGGTAACAGGTAACAGGTAACAGGTAACAGGTAACAGGTAACAGGTAACAGGTAACAGGTAACAGGTAACAGGTAACAGGGAACAGGGAACAGGGAACAGGGAACAGGGAACAAGGAAAAGATTTTAAATCTCAAACTTTGCGCCTTTGCGCGAAATATAATTAATCTTTCATTTCCAAAATACCAACTAAAATATGACCGATTTCTTCAATATCATCAGGGATTCTCAAAAGAGTCATATCTTGGGTAATTTGTTGTTGTTGACGATCTAATTTACCAAAGCGCCAAATTTCTCCAGTGGTAACAGCACCATAAAACACAGATTTATTTTCTTCAATTTCCGATAAAGCAATTAACTCTACTGCGAGTTGAGTAAATCCTCTAGTTAAATCATCATTTTTGGCTTCAATAACTAACAAGCTTTGCTGAGAACGCAACAAATAATCTAGATTTACTTTTAACCAATTATTCACATTAACTGTATACTCAATTTTTAGCTGACATTGACAACAAGTGATAACCTCCAATAAAAGGGGTGAAACTAGAGTTTCTCGTCTAGCAGTTTCATTATTCAAACTAACTAATGGTAAGAAAGAGGTGATTTTATCTTTAAGTTCTGCAATGTTCTTTAAAGGATTGGAGGTTTTAGGTAGAGTAATGGCTTTTTTAATAAATGAGTAACCTAACTCAGAGAGAATTTCCTCTATATCGTAAGGTAATTCAAAATAAGAGCGAAATGTGTAAGATTGTCCTTCTTGAAGTATTTTTTGTTTAGTCATATAGCAGAGAATTTAATTTCTCAAACTCTTATTCTTTGTGCTTTTTTGTAAGTTACGTAAGTCCTGCTTCCATTACTTTTCGCACTAAAGTTGCCAATTTATCCGCACTATCAGGAACAGAGATTGCTTTGGCATTTTTCCCCATTTTCGCCAATTTTTCTGGATATTGCAACAAATTTAAAACCTGAGTTGTGAATATTTCCTGTGTCAAATCAGACTGTTTAAACGACAACGCAGCGCCAGCTTTAGTAAACACTTCTGCATTATAAGATTGATGATCTTCTGCTGCAAAGGGATAGGGAATTAAAATTGCTGGCGTACCACAAACCGCCAATTCTGTCAAGCTACCCGCACCAGAACGACTAATAGCTAAATTAGCCCTTCGCAACAAAGCCGCCATATTGTTATAAAAAGGCAAAGCGATATATTGAGGATGTTGTAGACTGTTAATATCAGGATCATTATCACCTGTTAAATGGACTATATAAGCACCGGCTTGAAACCAAGCCTCCGCAGACTGACGTACCAATTTATTTACAGCTACAGCCCCCTGACTACCACCAAATACCACAATTAAGGGAACACCATCGGGAACAGATAAATCTAACTTATTATTACCTCCCTCGTGCAAAAATTGAGAACGGACCGGAGTACCCACAGAAAAAGTTTTAGATCGAGGTAAGTATTGAGCCGTAACATCAAAACCTATGGCCACTGCATTACACCAAGGACCAAAAAAGCGGGTAACTTTTCCTGGTAAAGCGTTAGACTCATGAAAAACCACGGGTAAACCCAAAGAACGGGCTGCAATTACCGCAGGACCTGCAATATAACCACCTGTAGTGAAAACTCCGTGGAATTTTCCCTGTTTAAGAATGCGTCTGACTTTCAAAATTGCACCAATGAGTTTAACAAAAGTGCGAAGAGAACGAAGACTCAAACCCTGCTGAAAACCCTCAACAGAGATGGTATTTAAAGGATAGGTCTCTGGAACTAACTGAGTTTCTAGGCGGTTTGGTACACCTAACCATTCAATATCGTATTCTGGCAGTTTTTCTGCCAATGCGATCGCGGGAAACAAGTGTCCACCTGTCCCACTAGCTGCTATAAGTAATTTAATTGCTGCATTTACCATTCCTGACTATACCATTTATCGCCCAGCTTCATTAAGATAAAACAAATTCCTTATCTTTAGATCATCAAATCAGTAAAATCTTACTTATGACTAAAATTATCCCTTTATTAATGAAACGTAACAAAACATTACCCTTAGGGTTTGCCCTCCTTTCCAGTTTACTAGCAATTGGTTTATCTGTTCCTGGGCAATTGGCGCAAGCAAGTCAACCGGAGAATGCACCTTCTACACTCACTAAGCTCTTAACACAGATTGATACTGCTGCTAATCAAGGTAATGTTAAAGCTGTGATGCAATTTTACAGCCCTACATTTACTCATAGTGACGGCTTAAACCGTAAAGGCATGGAACAAGCCTTAACAGGACTGTGGAAGCGATATCCTCAATTACGTTATACTACAAAGCTAGAATCTTGGAAATCTCAAGGTAATACAATTATTGCGGAAACTGTTACCAACATTAGCGGTTTACCTGCATCTGGTAATAATAATTTAACCCTCCAGTCTACAATTAAATCACGTCAAAAAGTCACAGGTTTAAAAATTGTTCATCAAGATATTTTGTCAGAACGGACTCAACTAACCGCTGGGAGTAAACCACCCCAAGTAGAAATTAAATTACCACAACGGGTAAAAGTTGGTGAAAAATATAGTTTTGATGCCATTGTTCAAGAACCATTAGGTGAGGATTTTCTACTGGGAACAGCTATAGAAGAACCTATTCAAGCCAATAAATTTCTCAAACCCACAATTGCAAATTTACAATTTCTCAATGTTGGAGGACTTTTCAAAATCGGACGCGCACCCTCCACTCCTGGTACTCAGTGGATTTCCGCAGTTATTCGCAGGGGTGAAAATATGACTATTATTACTCAACGGTTACAAGTAGTTAAAAAGTAGGTGACAGGTGATAGGTGACAGGTGACAGTTAAGAGGGAATAGGGAATAGGCAATAGGGAATAGGCAATAGGGAATAGGCAATAGGGAATAGGCAATAGGGAATAGGCAATAGGGAATAGGCAATAGGGAATAGGCAATAGGGAATAAAAAAAATACCCAATTACTAATTACTAATCCATGCAAAACCAAATTGTTTTTATTACTGGTGCAAGTAGCGGTATAGGTGCTGCTTGTGCCAGAGTTTTTGCTCATGCTGGTGCAAAACTGATTTTAGCGGCACGACGGTGGGAACGGTTACAGCAATTAGCTGATTCATTGGATATCCCATCTGATAAAATCCATTTATTAGCACTTGACGTGTGCGATCGCTTGGCAGTAGAATCAGCTATTAATAATTTACCTCCTTCCTGGTCAAATATTGATATATTGATTAATAATGCTGGTTTAAGTCGCGGTTTAGACAAATTACATCAAGGTGACTTTCAAGACTGGGAAGAAATGATTGATACTAATATCAAAGGTTTACTTTACCTGACCCGCTACATAGTCCCAGGAATGGTGGAACGGAATTTTGGTCATGTTATCAATATCGGTTCTATAGCCGGACATCAAACCTATCCTGGTGGTAATGTCTATTGTGGGACAAAAGCAGCGGTTAAAGCCATTTCTGAAGGCTTAAAACAAGACCTTTTAGGAACTCCTGTGCGAGTAACTTCTGTAGACCCTGGTATGGTAGAAACAGAATTTAGTCAAGTGCGTTTTCATGGTGACACAGAACGGGCTAAAAAGGTGTATCAAGGCCTTAAACCCCTAACTCCTGATGATGTGGCTGATGTGATCTTTTTCTGTGCCACTAGGCCAAGTCATGTTAATATTAGTGAGGTCTTACTGATGCCCGTTGACCAAGCCAGCGCTACTTTAGTAAATCGGCGGGTATAAACTTCACTCTCGTCCTCTCGTTCCCAGCCGGAGTCTGGGAACGAGTTAAAGGCGCATTATTATCTTTATGATTTGAATCTGAAAACAGGAAAAGTAGATACTGATTTTACTGTCGCAATTCCAGTCTCCTCTTCATGCTTTTGTAACCGTTTAATAACTTCCTTTTGAGCTTCTACTTCTGGGGAATACTGCCATATTTTCTTACTTTGAAGATGCCCACTAATCCCTAGAGATTTATCAGATATCTTACCACCGTTCTGTTCTAACAGGGTGACGAGATTAGGTTTCAATTCTTCCATCTCTTGTTCCAATAAAGCTAATTGCTGCTTAATTTCTCGATATCTATTGATGTAATTTTCTTCACTGTATCCGAGATCAATTTTTGGTAATTTTTGTTTAGTCAAGTTCATGTTTAGTGGTGGGTCGAACTTCTGGATATACCCAACTTCCCACTCATGTAAATCTTGCTCGTCAGTCCAGACAAAGTAACAGATGTGCTGAACTTTGTTGGTTTTGAAATCCTCAAATTTTTCGTGTTGTGAGTGTCTCTTTCTCAGGCTAGACGTGGATATCCCTATATACCAAATTCTACTAGCTGAATCAATGGCGAAGTAAATACCAGGATTGTCTGGTAAGTTTTGGTGATCTCCCAAAAGAACTTTACCGAGTTTTTTAATTGAGAAATTAGGAATAAAAGCAGAATCCTCGGACTCAATTTGGTGGTCTAAAGCGGTTTGTGTCATTTTTCCCCCTAATTCCAAGACTTTATGGTTTATTTTCTTTCACATCTTACCGTGTTTTACGGTAAATCACGATCAACTGTGCCACACATGAACATGATGAAAACTAGTGAATATGATGAAAACTAGTGCCAAAAATCATTCTGAGATTTATTCTTGTGGCGGGTTTGCCCTCAAACTGCTGTAATTACCTCTAATTTATTACAGGACTTAGGCAAAATATCTCTCCCTAAACCCCCATTTTTCTGTTACGTATGTGCCTGAATTGGTTTATTATTACGTGACACTTGCGTGTCGTCCTCAAGAATTTTCTACTGTTGCTGCTACTCAATTCGGTAGTGGTTGGCCTTGGTTGATAATCATGTTACAAGTCATGAAAACACCAAAGGCCGAAAACCCCTTCGCTCATGGTAAATTTAATATTGTTACTGATTACCTTTTATCCAATACCTAAACCAATGCTATTTAATTTTTTTAAAAGTTCTGATGTTATTACAAATATTGAATTTAACTCTAGTTGGTGTGTAGCTTACGGAAAACTAAATAATTTCACTAGGGATATAATTTGGCAAGATCAGCAATTTGCAGTTATTTCTAAATCAGATAAAATTGCAATTAGTGACAGTAAAAGATTTGTAATAGTTGGAGATATTTGGTTAAGTAACCGAGGAGAACTACTGCAAAAATTAGGAATTGAGATTAATCATACTTGCAGTCATCAAAAAATAGTGGCACAACTTTGGGAAAAATACAATTCTGAATGTTTAAAGCTATTATTGGGAATGTTTGGGTTAGTAGTTTGGGATTGTGAAAAACAGGAATTATATTTAATTAGAGATGCCATTGGTGGACGCACTTTATATTATACTACCACAGGTTTAACTTATTGGATAGCCCCAAAATTAAGAACTTTAACACCTTATCGTTCTGATAATTTAGATTTAGTTGCATTACGGGATTATCTTTGTTGTGCATTTGTTCCGGGAGAAAGGACACTTTGGCAAGATATTAAAGAAATTCGTCCCGGTAGTTTTCTAAAACTACCATCTCACAAAGTTGATCATTATTGGCAATTAAAAGAACAAATTATAGATACAAATCAACCTTTAGAATGGTATGGTGAAAAATTGCGGTTTTTACTTGAACAAGTTGTTAAAGAATATTTACCCGAAAATCAACCGGTTGGTATTTTCCTATCTGGTGGTTTAGATTCTAGCAGCATTACCGCACTAGCAGCGAAATTACATCATGCACCAATTCACACCTATTCTATTCATTTTGGTGCAGAAACTGCGAACGAATTAGAATTTTCTAGTTTAGTTTCTCAACATTGTCAAACCCAACATCACATCTTAGAAATTAGCTTTCGGGATATGTGGGAACGTTTACTAGAAACCATGGTTTATTTAGATGATCCTATTGGTGATCCTTTGACAGTTCCCAATTTATTAATAGGGAGAATAGCACGGAAAAATGTGCAAATTACCCTGAATGGAGAGGGAGGAGATCCTTGTTTTGGTGGTCCAAAAAATCAACCTATGTTAATTAACAGTTTATATGGTTCTATTCACAATCAAGATTCATTACAAGCTTATTTAAGTTCTTTTCAAAAGTGCGCTTTAGATTTACCACGACTTTTAAAACCGGAAATTTGGCAAAGTTTAAAAAATGAATCATCCATATTTGATCATGATTTAAATGCCGATGTCAATTATTTGAATAGATTAATGTTTTTAAATATTAAATTTAAAGGTGCAGATCAAATTTTAACAAAAGTGAATAATTTAACTCAAGCGGCAGATTTACAGGGTTTATCACCATTATTTGATCAGCGCGTAGTTGAATTAAGTATGCAAATTCCTCCAGAATATAAACTTTCAGGAGTCGAAGAAAAAGCGGTTTTAAAAAAAGCAGTTAGTGACATTTTACCAGATACTATTATTCATCGTCCTAAAAGTGGGATGATGGTTCCTGTACAATTGGGATTTAGAAAATATTGGCCAAGAAAAGCGCGGAAATTGTTGTTAAATAGAAATAGTCAGATATCAGCTTATATTAATCAGGATATATTGCGTGAATGGTTAGATTTTCAAGGTGATATTTGGGGAAGATATGGTGTTAAACTGTGGTTATTGGTGAGTTTGGAAATTTGGTTGCAAGTAAATAAAAATACATTGGAGAAATAGTTAAATGCGGAAATTTTGTTACCTTCCCCACAATACCCATGTTTATTTAACCAAAACTTTCCACCATATAAAGATCATTTCCTGAATTAATACCTGAATCACCAATTAAAATTATACTACTATCATCACTTTCTAAATTCAAGCTTCCAGAAATACCATGTCTGAGAACTTGAATTAATTTTTGTGGGGTAAAAGATTCCAATTCGACAAAATTACCAGTATCTAACCAAGCTAATTCTTCAGCAGTTAAACTCTGACGAATATCTACAGATAATTTTTTAGCTTCGTCTTTTAACTGTGAAGAAAACCGAATAAACATTTTTCCCTGACTCGCAATAATTTGACGGGGTAAAAGTCCCAGGTCAATAATTGTCACATTGCTATTTAAAAACCACTTTTCACTGGTGCGAAGATGATGAACTAAACTGACACCTTTAGGACTACAATCATGAATAGCATAAACCTTTAAATCAGGGTTACGTCGTAGCATTTCCATTGTAGTGGAAAAAATGCTTTGAGGATAACCGGTAATACTGAGAATTGCACAATTATTTTCAAAGTGGAAATTATTAGCAATTAATAATTGTGCCATATTAGCACTATCACAAACTACTAATCTATCAAAACTATAAGCTGTTATATCGGGGTTAATAGATTTAGGTGCAATTTGTTCTTGTTGTGAAGTTAGAACTTGATCAACTTTACCATTTATTTGTTGCCATTTTCTCAACCAACTATCTAAATCTGTGGAAGGAAATAAAAGTTCCTGTGGTAAATTTTGGACTTTTCCTAACTGTCTAGTTCCTAAAAATATTGATAGCAACCCTAAAATTACTACAATAGAGAAAACAGAGAAAGAATCTAACACAAATAAACTTGCTGATATTCCCACTACCAGAATGACCACTCCCAGTCTTTGTAAGGTTTTAGCACTTGCTTTTCGACTAGCATTGTTGACGCTACTTGAATTTGTGTTATTAAATAAATACCAAATTGTAAGTGCTTGGAAAACTAGATTAAATAAATACGAAATTGTAAAGAAAATCCAAACATTAAAAAAAAGATATAAAAACCAAAATCCTATTGGTTGAAATGCCTTTTTTCTAACCCGATTATCTAAAAAATAAAGGAGTTGTTTGGGTGTAAAATATAAAGTATAACTAGCTGAAATATCTGCTAATGTTTTAGAAAACATAGAATCGGTAATTGTCGCAGTTCCCATACTTGTAGGTTCAAAAACAAAAGGATGATTGCATTTTAAACATCTGCCTTGATTTGCTGTTCTGTCTTTTAATTTATTATCAGTTCCGCAGTTAATACATTTCATGGTTTTGCTGGTTTTGATTTTGGGGATAAATTAATAATTAAAGAAGTCGAATTTTAGATGATTTGATTATTAAGTAGAATGCTGTAATCTTCCCGTTTACGAATTAAACGATGTCTACCATTTTCTAATAATACTTCCGCAGGTCTGGGACGATGTAAAAAGTGAGAAGACATAGCATAACCATAAGCACCAACATCTAAAATAGCGATAATATCGCCAATTTCTAAAGCAGGAAGTTGGCAGTTTTTGCCTAAATAATCCCGTGAATATGTGGTATTTCCACAAACATCAGTTAGATACTTTTGAGAAGTTGAATTTTTCAAAGTTCTAATTTCTCGATAACCTCCATGTACAGAAATAACAGAAATATTAGCAATAGTGGAATCTACACCGATAATTTGTTTTTCTCCTTGCCATTTTACCGAAACAACTTTAGCCAATAAAGTAGCACAACTCGCTATAGCAGAGCGTCCTGGCTCAATCATTAAATTAATATTTTTGCCAATTTTACTAATTTTATTAGTTAATTGATGTCCAAATAATTGCCAATCAAAAGCCATATTATCATGATGATAGGGATAACCAAAACCACCACCAAAATCTAAATATTGCCAATCTGGTAACTTTTTTGCAGTTGCTAAAATTGAATCAATTACATCAGTGAAAGCTGTTGTTGCATTAGTTCCCGTACCGCGATAAAAATGTAAACCAGAAATCTTTAAACCTACAGCACGACTAATAGAAACGGCCTGATCAAAATCTAGAGAACTAACACCAATACGACTATCTTCCGCAACATTCAACCGCAAACCAAGATTTAACTTTTTTTCTGTGTTTTTCTGCGTTTTTGCGCGAAATGAAAAAACCTCACAACACAAACGCAACTGAGAAATACTATCTAAATTGAGAGTTGTTACACCCCAATTAATAACTTGTACCATTTCCTCCCGATTTAAATTACTACCGCTATAGACGATATCACCAGCATGAAAACCCGCATTTAAACCCAAATAAATATCACCTGGAGTATTAGCATGAAGTCCCCAACCGGCGTTTTTAAATATTTTTAGTAGTGCAATATTACTATTTGTTACACTAGCAAAATGAAACTGAGTATGGGGATAACTAATAGCTTTGGTGATATATGAAATAGTTTGGCGTAAAATATCGGCATCATAAACATATAAAGGAGAACCGTAAACTTGTAATAGTTTATGTACGAGTTCTGGTGTTAATTCTAGTCCTAAAATTGGAACTTTTGGTACTGTTTCCATAACCATGGAGGTAAGATAAATGGGTGATATAAGGACTTTTTACCGAGTTCAGAACCAAAAACGTGAGTATACCAAAGTTGCCAGATGATCAATAACCATAGACTTTCGCCAATACGTCGCCCTTGAATTTGTCCCCCCAGTTTACCTGCGACAATTCGTGATGCAATATCGGGAAAAAAGTAGCTATGTGATTCCATTATACCAGGATTTAGCCAATTGCCAAGATCATGCCAAAAATTATTTAGACACCAGGAGGTGAGGGGAACACCCATACCACGTTTTTGTCTCCAAACGATCTCCTTTGGTAGCCAATTTTCGACAGCGCGTTTAAGAATATACTTCTCACAAGCACCGTGTAAGCACAGTTCACCGGATAGTTGAAAGGTCCATTCTCCTAACAGTAAATCACAAAAAGGCGATCGCACACCCAAACCATGAGCAAAACCCAACGCAGTCGCACGGGGGTGAATATTTTGCGCTCCTTTTAACATCAAACTACCACGACGGAGGCGATGTAACAAGGAAGGGCAAAAACTAGTATCAAGAGCATTTAACAACCATTCCTGAGCATTTAGACCTTGAATTTGGGCATATATTTGCGGCTGATAAATTCGTTTTTCATAACTCCAAAGACGGTGAAAAGTGCGGAGATATTGCTGCATGAAACTTTCTACTTGATCAGGATATTCAGATTGATAAATACCCGCAGCAATTAAAGGTTTATTAGTCCAACCGGCAAATAATTGATCACCACCTTCACCATTAAAAATCACCTGAGTTTCTTGAGCAGCAATTTGATTTAAGAGATATAAAGGAACAGTTACCCCGTCACCAAAGGGTAAATCTAAAGCTTTTACAGTAGGAATTAAAGCCTTTTTAATATTACTGGGACTAGCATCAACTTTCACTAAAGGAATATTAAGAAATTCGGCCACTTGTTGTGCATAAGGATATTCAGGAATACCCACATTACCAAAATCCAAAGTGTAAGCGCGAACTTTTACCCCAGCTTCCACCAATAAAGACGCAACAATGGAAGAATCCAAACCTCCAGACAGAAAAACCCCCACAGGTTGATCTTTTAAATCAGAAATTTGTGTTTGAATTGAATTTTTTAATAAAATTTGTAATTGAGAAACTGCGGTATTTTCATCTTTAATTTGTTCCTTTGATTCATACCATTGATAAATATTGTGAACTTGAGGATCACCAAAACCATTAAAAATCATCTCAGTTCCCGCAGTCACAGAAAAGACTTCATTAACAGGGGTGAGAGGATTAGGAACATAGGAAAAACAACTATAACCATATAAACCAGGAATACTAACCTGCGGTTTTTCTAGGATTTCTAAAAGCAATTGTAACTGAGAGGAAAACCAAATTACCCCACCTTGCTGAGTCCAAAATAAAGGCACTCTACCAAAAATTTCTCGACCCAAAATCAACTGATGATCTGTTATCTTCACCCAAACATCTAAGAGCGAAAAACCCCCAGCCGAAATACCCGCAATCGTATTTTTTGGTAATACAGGTAAAGACTCACAACCAATATAAACAACATCCCAAAAGAACTTCTCCTCTTCACCTCTTCTCTTCGCGCCTTTGCGTTTCTGGGTGAGAAACTCTTTTCTATTATCACCCCAATAACCGATAAAATGATAGGGAAACATAATTATTGCACTACAAAAGTTGCTTCACTAATTTTCCGACCTTCCAGCAACATTTGTACTTGCCAATTTCCCACAGGTGTGGTAGGATTAATACTATAACGACAAAAAGTATCCCACACTGAGGTTTTGATTTCACGAGTTTGATAATTATTTTGTTTAACGACTTGACCATTTGGGTCAATCCAATCACAAGAAAGATGGAGTTTTTTACCTATAGGTGCATCTTTCAAAGTCACACGATAAACAAGTTCTGAATTAGCTTGACGGGAGATATTTTCTAAAATATCATTGTTTGACTTTAAAGTAATTTTGTCCTGTTGTGCGGAAACATTAGCCAGTAAAGAACTTTTTTGTTGATGAAAAAACACTGTTAATCCTATGGCCATAATTACAGCCGCAGCTACTCCCAAACCAATTAATTTATGACGGCGTTCTTGGACTTGTAAAGCTTGTTTACGTCGCACTTGAATTAATGCTTCATCTAATAATTCAGGTGGTAAATTCAGGTCTTGTAAAATCTCTTTAACCTGCTGTTGATTAAGTTCTGCCTCTTGACGTAATTGTAATCCTTGGACTTCAGCAATGATCTGGTTTAACTGTTCTTGGTTTAGTGGTTGGTTCATAATTTAGAGTAATTCTTGATTAATACACTTTGGATGGAAAATCATCTTTATTTTATCGCTGCTGCTACCAACTTATCTAAAGAAATCGGAAATTTTAAATCATTTACGGCTGGTTCTATTATTGATTTACTTGAGAAAAATAACGCCAGTTATGTACTTAACCAACTAGAATTTCATAAGTTAAAACATAAAACAAAACAAGATTATCAACTTTGGCAAAAAGGTTTTCACCCCCAGGCAATTTCTAATGCGGAAATGTTTAGACAAAAATTAGATTACATTCATCATAATCCGGTGCAACGTGGTTATGTTGATGAGCCGTCTCATGGGCGTTATTCTAGTTATCGGAATTATCTGGAATTACCAAGTTTATCAGAAAACGCCGTAATACCCCATCCCTCTATAGGGCGGTGAGCGTCAATGTCTGTTGAGTTGGTTGATTTTTGAGGTGTGAGGTGGGATGCTTGAGGCAGAGCCTCTGGGGGGCATTCCCAGCCGGAGTCTGGGAACGAGGGTAAACGAGTTGATTTGTGAGGTTTGAGGCAGAGCCTCTTGAGGGCATTCCCAGCCGGAGTCTGGGAACGAGTTGACAGCTTCAGATTTGTGTGTTATTATAGTTGAAACCAAGGATATGAAAGTTTCTGTCAAATTAAATAGCTCGAATTTCTCAAAAGTCACAAAATAAAAAAAGATCGCTCCACTCCGTTACCCTTGGCAAGGGTAAAGAAGAAAAGAGCAGAGGGCAAAAGAGCAGGAGTATAAAAGGCTACTAATTTCTCTCAACAACGCAGACAATACGAAAACCAATAACGTAGTAGAGGTCGTCGCGCACGCCCTTACTGCCGTAGTTACGAGACGCACAACGGCAGTAATGAGGAAGGTTGATCCAAGACCCGCCCCGCAGCACCTTAAAGATTTGATTAGTTTCGCTTATCCACGCACTTCCATCATTAGGCGCACCATGATAGTTATCATGCCAAGTATCAGCGCACCATTCCCAGACATTGCCGTGCATATCACATAAACCAAAGGTGTTGGGCTGAAAAGTTCCTACTGGAGTTGTTCTTACTCGATATTCTCCCTTGGAGGCATTACCATAGGTGAAGTTACCATTATAGTTTACCACATCTGTGGTGATTGTGTCACCAAAAGCAAAAGGTTTTGCAGAACCTGCACGACAGGCATATTCCCATTCAGCTTCACTGGGTAAACGGTATTTTTGTCCTGTCTTGTGAGATAGTCTAGCACAAAACTCAACCGCATCGTTCCAAGATACTTGTTCTACAGGTAGTTTATCACCTTGGCAGTAAGCAGGACGAGAATTTAATTCTCTGGCAACTGGAGGACAGGAATAAACGACTTTTTCCCATTGTTCTTGAGTAATAGTGTATTTCCCCATGTAGAAGGGCTTCACCGTTACATAGTGTTGGGGACGTTCTGTATCTAAACTCTCTTCCTCTGTTTTTGGTGCGCCCATGAAAAATGTCCCACCAGGAATATAAACCATCTCTAATTTTACACCAAAACCCAAATCTTGGCTAAAAGATTGATTTAAGGATGAATTTGAAGAAGGTTCAGGTGATTTATTTAATTCTTGTTGTAATTCTTCTTGACGTTTTTTGATTTCTTGTTTGATTAACTGAATGTTAGTCTCCCACCTATTACGAAGTCCTGGATCATTTTCATTACGTTTCCGATCTTCATAGTCTTTAAGAAGTTGAAAATCTTTTTTTAATTTTTCTTCAAGGTGCTGACGCAAATCCATAATTTACTTTCTCCCTAATTTTTTGATCACGAACTCCCAAGCAGACTTGATATTAAAACCAGTTCCCACTTTGTTGGAAAATCTGGGAAAGCATGAGTTAAATGCCTTAATTTAGCGATTGTTGAGGTTTTAGGGAATTATTGAGGCTAGTGTATCATAAATCCCGGCTAAATTGGTATCCCGTCATTTCAAACTTTTGCGCTATGCTAAGTAGGTTGGCGTTAAAAATTGTCGTTATGACAAGGGAACAGGGAACAGGGAACAGGGAACAGGGAACAGGGAAGAGGTTTTGGGCAACTTTTCGTTACTTATGTTGGTTTTTTTCCGTTCACCTACTTATCAATATAGATAAATACAGATTATACTTAGGTGATGCACCCTGCCAATATGTAACTTGCGTAGATTTTACCAGAAATTGTCCAGAGGATAAAATTAAATGTCTAAACGATTGATTGAGTTAATGACACTAGCGGATACACTTACACCAGATGAACAATTAAGTTTAATATCACACCTAACCCAAAGACTGCAACATTGCGAAATTAAACGTAAACCAAGCCGCAATTTGATGGAATTTGCCGGAATAGCACCCAATTTACTAGGTGGTATGGATGCTCAAGAATATGTTACACGCATGAGACGTGGTGAGTTTCCAGATTTAGAACTTGCGAACCAGCAATTGGAACAAGAGAAGTAAATATTACAAATAATTTACAGGGTGCGCTACACTGTGTTATTTCACATTAACGCACCCGATAGTTAATTAAGGAACAATCAAAACAGGACAGGGAGAAAGATTGATTACTCGCGTAGTAACGCTATCAGTTGAGCCTTCCTCCGTTAAGCCTAGTCCTCGACAACCCATAATAATTAAACTGGCCTCAATTTCATCAGCAACATCACAGATAGTAAAGGCTGGTTTACCTTGTCTTTCTAGTAATTCCGCTGTAATTCCCTGTTCAGAAAATAGGGTGCGGGCATTTTCTAGGAGTTGGGCAACTATTTCTGAAGATACCATGGGACTAGTAGTAGATGCTTCTGAGTTTGGCTCTTCAACAACTGAAAGCAGAATTAAGCGGCTATTATATTTTTGCACGATATTGGCAACTATATCAGCGGCCTCTCTGGCTTCTCGACTTTGATCAATGGGAAATAAAACTGTTTTAAACATATCTCACCTCTGCGCCCCTCACTCCGGTAAAATTTTGATGGTCATATTTTGAAGACAATAACAAAAAAGTAATCAGGAGAGTTGTACTGTGTCTAAAAAAAGTTTAGCAAGTTTATCTGCGGCTGATATATCTGGAAAACGCGCTTTAGTACGGGTTGATTTTAATGTGCCTGTGGATGATCAAGGCCACATTACTGATGATACTCGGATTCGGGCAGCGCTACCAACTATCCAAGATTTGACCCAAAAGGGTGCTAAGGTCATTTTAACAAGCCATTTCGGTCGTCCCAAGGGTGTAGATGAAAAATTGCGTTTAACTCCCGTCGCTCAACGTCTTTCTGAGTTGTTGGGACAGGAAGTTATCAAAACTGATGACTGTATTGGTGATGATGTTGCTGCTAAAGTTGCAGCTTTGGACAATGGCCAAGTGCTATTGTTAGAAAATGTCCGCTTTTACAAGGAAGAAGAAAAGAACGACCCCGAATTTGCTCAAAAATTGGCAGCAAACGCTGATTTTTATGTAAATGATGCCTTTGGAACTGCACACCGCGCCCACGCTTCTACTGAGGGTGTAACTAAGTTTTTAAGCCCTTCTGTAGCTGGTTATTTGGTTGAGAAGGAATTGCAATACTTACAAAGTGCCATTGAAGCTCCTCAACGTCCTTTAGCGGCTATTATTGGTGGTTCTAAGGTTTCTAGCAAAATCGGTGTAATTGAAACTTTGTTAGAAAAATGCGATAAGTTGATCATTGGTGGGGGGATGATTTTCACCTTCTACAAAGCCCGTGGTTTGAGTGTTGGTAAGTCTTTGGTGGAAGAAGATAAACTGGAATTAGCGAAATCTTTGGAAGCAAAAGCTAAAGAACGGGGTGTGGCCTTGTTACTACCTACAGATGTGGTACTAGCAGATAAATTTGCTCCTGATGCGAATTCTCAAACCGTCAGCATTGATGCAATCCCTGATGGTTGGATGGGTTTAGATATTGGTCCTGATTCTGTAAAGGTTTTCCAAGCGGCTTTGGCTGATTGTAAGACTGTAATTTGGAATGGTCCAATGGGTGTGTTTGAGTTTGATAAATTTGCTGCGGGTACAGAAGCGATCGCTCATACTCTAGCAGATATCAGCAAAACCGGCGCAATTACCATTATCGGTGGTGGTGATTCTGTAGCCGCTGTAGAAAAAGTAGGTTTGGCTGATCAAATGAGCCATATTTCTACTGGTGGTGGTGCGAGTTTGGAGTTGTTAGAAGGTAAGATTTTACCTGGTATTGCAGCTTTAGATGAAGCGTAATTAATAGCGGTGAAGGATGAGGCTTTTGGCCTTGTCCTTCATTCAATCAAACTTTAACTATATATTTACCGTCCAATCTTCCATTTTTAAATCAGGAACTTTGATAAAATCTTGGTAATTTTGAGTTACTAAAATTGCATCATTAACTAATGCTATAGCAGCAATTCTTAAATCTTGTGTACCTATGTTGATTTTCTGCTGGCGCAGTTTTTTAAAACATTCACAAGCGGACTCATTAAAATCTAATAAATTCATGTTACAGAAATAACGTTGAGTTATTAGTAAATTTTGGTGAGCAATTGGTAATAATTCTGGTTTAGTAGCACATCTACTAATAGCGGCTAATCTACCTTTTAATTGTTCTTCAAGTGTCACGGTTGTAATAAATATTAATAAATATATTGGAAATGCCAACAATTTTTGCACGTTGAGCAATATGACGATTTCCATGTTGAGAAAAAGTCACAATATTAGTATCGAGAATATATCGGCTCACGCTGTTTGATTTTCCTCTAAATAAGATTCATAAGCAGCTATTTCTGCATCTAATTCACGGCGGTTTGCAGCTATATCTTCTACAAAATCATCAAAAAGTGGATCATCTTTAAAAATACCATCAAACTGAACAAAAGGATTAGAATTTTCAATATCTTCTGAGTGAGATACAGTCATCCAAATTAGAAAAAGCCTTGATTTGTAGGTTGGGTTGAAGCATGAAACTCAACAAATGCGTTGGGTTGCGCTGTCGCTTAACCCAACCTACAGAAAATGGACAAGGTATTGATTCTAGCATACTTACTTACTGGGGAAAAAATCAGTCAATTATCAATTTAAGTCTATTTCGTATATATTAGTAGATATTTAATCATAAACCTATCTACCACTGCATAAACATGAATCAGATATGTTGTCTCAACCCGGAATGTAATCACCCATCAGTTCCCCAACATACCAAATTTTGTCCTATCTGTGGAATCCCCTTAGTTATATTAAAAAACCGCTATCAACCCTTTAAACCTTTGGGTGGTGGGGGATTTGCTAAGACCTATTTGGCGGTAGATATTGACAAATTAAACGAAAAGTGCGTTATTAAACAATTTGCACCTCAAACCCA
This sequence comes from Dolichospermum sp. FACHB-1250, assembly GCF_014696335.1. Taxonomy (NCBI): domain Bacteria; kingdom Bacillati; phylum Cyanobacteriota; class Cyanophyceae; order Nostocales; family Aphanizomenonaceae; genus Dolichospermum; species Dolichospermum sp. FACHB-1250. The sequence continues at coordinate 35,846 of NZ_JACJPZ010000006.1, read as the reverse complement.
AGGAACAACAGAACTACAAAAAGCCACAGAATTATTTTTACAAGAAGCGCAACAATTACAACAACTTGGTGAATGTCCACAGATTCCGGCTTTATTAGCATACTTCAGCGACAATAACCGCCTGTATTTGGTACAACAGTTTATTGATGGTGAGAATTTATCAACAGAACTAGAACACCAGGGAATATTTAACGAGTCTAAAATTTGGCACTTATTACAGGACTTATTACCAGTTGTGCAAGCAATTCATAGCCGGGGTATTATACACCGAGATATCAAACCAGAGAATATCATACGTCGTTATAGTGACAACAAACTATTTTTAGTAGACTTTGGCGCAGTTAAGGTATTAAAGCCACAGCAGCGGACAGCCACAGGAACAATTATAGGATCGGCTGAATATTGCGCTCCTGAACAGTCTATGGGTAAACCATTATTTATTAGTGATTTGTATAGTTTGGGTGTGACTTGTCTGCATTTATTAACAGGAATTAGTCCCTTTGATTTATATAGTCCCTTAGAAGGTGAATGGGTATGGCGAGATTACTTGAATGGGAATGTGGTTAGTGATAAATTGGGTAAGATTTTGGACAAATTAGCTCATCCTATTCCCAAGCATCGTTATCAATCTATTCCAGAAGTTATTAATGAGTTTAATTCTGTACATCAAAATATTAACCTAGTTTCTTGTCTAGCTGTTCCGCAATTACCTGTACCCAGTGGATATCAAAAATTAAAGCAATTTTTAGAAGCTGGTAAATGGAAAGAAGCAGATGAGGAAACATTCAGGATAATGTTAGCGGTAACACAACGAGAAAAAGAAGGTTGGTTAGATGAAACAAGTATTGATAATTTTCCCTGTGATGATCTCCGTACCATTGATGATTTGTGGATAAAGTACAGTAATGGGCGCTTTGGTTTTTCTGTGCAGAACCAGATTTATCAAGGTTTGGGAGGAACGAGAAAATATAATGATGAAATCTGGGCTGCCTTTGGCGATAGAGTAGGATGGAGGACAGGAAATGAGTGGTTGTATTATGAAGAGTTAACTTTTCATACATCTGCACCACAAGGACACTTGCCCGCAATTTATCCACTGAAAAAAAATGGAAAATATCGAGGTGATGTACGACGAGGGTTTTCTTTTCTGGTATCCAAACTTCAATCTAATTCAGAAGTTATTAATACTATACCAAGTTGGTATCAAAAATTAAAGCAATTTTTAGAAGCTGGTAAATGGAAAGAAGCAGATGAGGAAACATTCAGGATAATGTTAGCAGTAACACAACGAGAAAAAGAAGGTTGGTTAAATGAAACAAGTATTGATAATTTTCCCTGTGATGATCTCCGTACCATTGATGATTTGTGGATAAAGTACAGTAATGGGCGCTTTGGTTTTTCCGTGCAGAACCAGATTTATCAAGGTTTGGGAGGAATGAGAAAATATAATGATGAAATCTGGGCTGCCTTTGGCGATAAAGTAGGATGGAGGACAGGAAATGAGTGGTTGTGGTATAAAGATGTAATATTTAATATATTTGCACCACAAGGACACTTACCTGCTAGATTTTGGGATGATTGGGATGGAAAGGGTGTAGGTGGAGGAAGTAGGTCTATAGGTCGTGTCACTTCTCTTTTGTTAAGAATGGTAAACTGTAACATCTAAAGCTATAGCAATTCCCATTCAAGTCAGGTACAAGCATTAATAATTAAACACAGATAAACGCAGACAAACTCAGATAATTTTGTACTTTATTAGACTAAGCAATGCTATAACAGAGAAATAATGAATTATTGCAGGTTCTTGGTTTCCAATATTAGGGATAATAATATGCAGCTAAAAACTCGTAAACATACTTATACACCTGAAGAATATTTAGAATTAGAGGAAAAAGCACTTTATAAAAGCGAATATCGCAATGGAGAAATTATACCCATGACTGGAGGAAGTGGTAATCACAATAAAATTACACTAGCCATTGCTGCTATTTTATTATATGCCCTGAGACGCAAAACCAATGAAGTTTTTATGGCAGATATGCGTTTATGGATTCCACAACTAAGACAATATACATATCCTGATGTAATTGTAACTGATGGACAAGCTACTTATACAGGCATAAATAATACTACAGTGACTAATCCTTTATTAATTGTTGAGGTTTTATCCAAGTCTACAAAAAATTATGATCAAGGTGAGAAATTTACTTTTTATCGTTCTATTCCCCAATTTAAAGAATATGTTTTAGTAGAACAAAATCAATATCAAGTCATGCACTATAGCAAAACTAATGAAGGAGAATGGATTTTTAGAGAATATAAATCTGAAAATGATATTATTAAGTTAAAACATCTTGATCTTGAAATTAGTTTAGTAGACATTTATCAAGATGTGAATTTTGACGATAAGGAATAATATCAAGTTCGGATAATTACTGACGATATAAAAGGTCAAATCATGGAAACCCAAGAACTAAAAGCCTTGATTAAGGAGATGGTTAGAGAAGTATTGCAAGAAGAAAGACTAACACTTTATAATACCCTATTCTCATCTAGGAATAATACAGAAAATCAAGAATGGAATCAATTTTCTCTTGAACAGGCCATGAGAGGTTTAGAAAATGATCATCTTCCCGAATACACAGAAGCGGACATTATAGAAAAATGGCAATAGTTGGTCAAATTGTTTTATTCAAATTTCCCCTAGTTTAACTATATTATATATTTACAGTCCAATCTTCCATTTTTAAATCAGGAACTTTGATAAAATCTTGGTAATTTTGAGTTACTAAAATTGCATTATTAACTAAAGCTATAGCAGCAATTCTTAAATCTTGTGTACCTGTATTAATTTTCTGCTGACGCAGTTTTTTAAAACATTCGCAACATTCTTGATTAAATTCTAATAAATTCATGTTACAGAAATAACGTTGAGTTATTAGTAAATTTTGGTGAGCAATTGGTAATAATTCTGGTTTAGTGGCACATCTACTAACAGCTTAATCTACCTTTTAATTGTTCTTCAAGTGTCACAGTTGTAATAAATATATTGGCAATTCCCACAATTTTGGCACGTTGAGCAATATGAGAATTTCCGTGTTGAGAAAGAGTCACAATATTAGTATCAAGAATATATCTACTCACGCTGTTTGATTCTCCTCTAAAGAAGATTCATAAGCAGCTATTTCTGCATCTAATTCACGGCGATTTGCAGCCATATCTTCTACAAATTGATCAAAAAGCGGGTCATCTTTAAAAATACCATCAAATTGAACAAAGGGATTAGAATTTTCAATATCTTCTGGCAAGATATGTATGTTTTGAACAATCTCAGTTTGTTCTATTTTGTGATCTTGATCAAGATAGATTTGATTAATTTTTTCGTCAACAATTCTATTAATCAAGGATTCTAAATCCTGTAAAGTCAGTTCGGTAATAGACTGATTATTTAGCATTTTTGCTCAATCTCCAGTGGTAATATCAGGTTTGTTTTAACTACAGTTTATATAATATCAAAATTGTCTGTGATAGTGGTATGCACTTGAGTGAGATACAGTCATCCAATCGCAAAGCCTGTAGGGGCGCAGGGTCTGCGCTCTGGATTGTATTGCGTCCAAAGGATAACCGCTATAACGAAACTGGTTTAATTCTAGCATACTTACTTACTGGGGAAAAAATCAGTCAATTGTCAATTTAAGTGTATTTCGTATATATTAGTAGATATTTAATCATAAACGTATCTACCACCCCACAACCATGAATCAGATATGTTGTCTTAACCCAGGGTGTCATAACCCCTCAGTTTCCGAACATACCCAATTGTGTTCTAGCTGTAGAGTTCCCCTAATTAAATTGAGAAACCGCTATCGTCCGATTAAATCATTAGGTAGTGGGGGATTTGGCAAAACCTATTTAGCACAAGACATTGACAAACTTAACACCCAGTGCGTAATTAAACAATTTGCACCGCAGATTACTGGTACAAACGCCTTCCAAAAAGCCAAGGAATTATTTTTACAAGAAGCACAGCAACTACAAGAACTCGGTGAACATTCCCAAATTCCCACTTTGTTAGCTTATTTTGAACAAGATAACCGTTTGTATTTAGTACAACAATTCATTGACGGTGCAAATTTATTACAAGAATTAAAAAACCAGGGAATATTCTCAGAATTAAAAATCCGCGCCTTATTACAAGATTTATTAACAACCTTGGAGGTAGTTCACGAGTATGGTGTAATTCATCGAGATATTAAACCAGAAAATATTATGCGTCGTCGTAGTGATGGCAAATTAATATTAATTGATTTTGGGGCATCAAAACAACTCCAGGGAACAGTTACAACAGGAACATTAATTGGTACTTTTGGTTATGCACCTTTAGAACAAATGCGGGATGGGAAAGTATATCCTGCCAGTGATTTATATAGTTTGGGTGCGACTTGTTTTCATTTACTAACAGGAGTTCATCCTGGGGAACTTTACCAAGAATATGGCTATGAATGGGTGAAAACTTGGCGTGTTCACTTACAAAAACCTGTTAACCGAGACTTGGACACAGTTTTAGATAAATTATTACAAAAATATTATCAAGACCGTTATCAATCTGCTCAAGAAGTTTTACAATTTTTAAAAACTTCACAATTAACAACTAAAACAGCTTATCAGTCTTCACACAAATCTTCTCAAGTACCATCTCAACAACAAAACTCACCATCAAAAATATCATCTACTCAAGTTAAATCAAAGCAAAATTCAGGTGTTCCAAAGAGTCGCATTTCTGTGCCAAATAACTCATCTCGGATAATCACCTGGAGTTCAATAGGAATTTTCGTACTGGGAACAGTTTTTTTAGGAACTCAATCGGAGCATATTCCTATTATTTGTAAACCACTGGATAACTGTGCTAGTGATGAGGAATTTAGTTCTAAATACAAACAAGCAAAAGATATAGCTGTTACTGCTCAAAATTTGTTTGAAAGTGCCAAGAATGTGGAAGAATTACGAGCATCTCAAGAACAGGTACAAGATGCGATCGCTCAACTAAAAACTATACCAACATCTGCTAAGATATACAATACTGCCCAAAAGGAACTTTCAGACTATCAAAGTCAATTAACCAAGATACAACGTCGTTTAGATAAAGAAAATCAAGCGATTGACTCCATTAACCAAGCCAAACAACAAGCTCAAGATGCAGAAGAACAGATGAGAAAGGCTAATGAACCTGAAGACTATGAAGCGGTTAAGGAGAAATGGGATAAGGCACTGGCGATTTTAAATGATATCCCTTCTGATGTTTTTATTTCAGTTACTAATCTGAAAAACAGTTATGAGTCAAAAAAGGAAAAAGTAGTTGCTATAATTCAAGATTTGAACAAGCCAACACCATCACCTGAACCAACACCTACATCAACTCCTACACCTGATCCCACTCCAAGTCCAACTCCTACTTCTGAACGGACTCCAAGTTTATCAGATCCAAAATGGGATTATAGTGTTTTTAATTCTAGAAAAACTTACAGCGACACAGAAATACAATATATTTTGAAATCAGGATCTAGATATGATGATTCTAATAAACAGGTAGAGTGGATTGTTGATGAGAAAATCACCTGTTTTCGATTTGAACGTGGTGAAACATACACATGGTTATTCTGTTCTTCTTTACCTTTAAACCGAGGGCTTAGTGCTGTATTTAAGGATGTAGATGGAGTCCCTATTGGTTCTCAGGTTCTTTTTAAAGATGGAGGGAATAATCCAAAGCGAGAAGGAAATATAACTACATATCGCTATAGATATATACTAACAATTCCTGATTCAGTATGGTCAGGATGGTCAAAAGTTAGTCAAGTTATTATTGAAAAACAGTAAGTTAGTAGGGTCCGTCAGTATGAGTAATTTATCGGTGTGGTTGGGATTTATAGCGCTGACGCACTCCAAGTGCTGATTTTCTCATTCAACTTTCTAATTCAAGCATAATTGTAGAATGTAAAAATAGTCTCATGTCTCTTGATACAAGTAAATATTTCCATCCTCCAGGAATTGGAGAACTTTGTGCGATCGCTCATACTTAAATCCAATCTTTTATCAGTTGAATATTTTGTATTTTTGGATAAATAGCACTGTACAATTTTGCATCAGCAGTGATAAATTTACAGTTTTCTCTAATGCTTAAAGCTAGGTAAAGGCTATCATAGACGGTTCTTTGATAATTGACTGCAAACTGATAGGCATCTTTTAATAATTCATCAGCAGGAAATATTTTTAACTGTATTTGCTGAAATAAATCAAGTATCATCTCAGCTTCGTGATTAGTTAAACCTTGAAATCGCTGTATTTTCCAAACAATATTACCAATTTCTGCATAAATTAAGTCTGGTGCAATCAAGGTAATTTGTTGTGCTTGATAAGCATCAAGAATTTTATTTGCTTCTAATGAATAATCTTGAGCAATAAACCATTTAATGGCTACACTGCTATCAATGACAATTTTATCTGTGATCATCTCTCTCTATCTTCTCGTAATAATTCTGTCAAATCAGAAAATTCTCCATATTTTTGCTTTAAGTTTTCTTGCAGGGTATGTATTTTTTGAACAATTTCAGTTTTTTCTATGTTGTTGCGTTTACCAAGATTAACCTGATTAATTCTTTCATCAACAATTCTATTAATTAAGGATTCTAAATCCTGTAAAGTCATTTTGGCAATAGATTGGTTTAGCATTTTTGGTCAATCTCCAGTGGTAACACAAGGGTTTTCTTAACTACAATTTATATACTATACCAGTAGTTTACTCAATCAACTTAGCTTTATTATAGCATACATATTTACTAAGATGATTTGATTACAAAAATGAGACAGTTTATTCTTGATATTTGAATGGGCGTTTTTCTATTTCTTCAATGGGTAATAGTAGGGTTTCTTCGATATAAGAGCGAACTTAGGTTGACTTCCTGATTCCTATACCTAACTAAGATCGGAAATGCTATAAACTTTTCAATTATTCTCAGGGTTTGGGGTTTCTGTTGGTGTTTCTATGGGTGTTGGCTCTGGTTCTGGGGGATTTTCTGCTATGATAGTTAGTTGATAATCTACGGTTTCTGAGGCTGTGGAAACAACCACAAATTCATAAAATCCTGTTTCTGGTAATGTATTAGATATACTTCTTTCTTGAGAATCTTCTAAAAATGCAGTTTTCCCAGTAGGAGAATAAATTGATATTAAAACTTTTGAATTTGCTTTTAGTTTAACTTCTAAATTTTGATTTTTGGCTAGTCCAGCAATGAAAACTTTACCTCTTCCTGGTTTGAGACTCCCACTCACTGTTTTACCGGTAGCACCTTCAGGAAAGACTAATCTTTGAAATGCGCTTCTGTCAAGAATGGCGTTAAGTTGATCGTTGACAAATCCATACCAAACTTGTCCAATGGGTTGTTTGATAAAATCTTTACTTCTTTGTTCAGGAAATTTACTGAAAAAAGCAACATCCCCCAAATCATACAAAGAACGACTAGCAACGTTAATTTTATTAACTTCGGCTTTCCAGTTAGTGAGGACTGATAATGTATAAGTTCCTAGTTGACTACGGGATTCAGAACTGAGTTCTGACAGTTGTTCTAGAACTTCAGCGGCGGTTTGATCCCATTTTGCGCGTAACTTCTCATCTTCTGGACTATCGCTGAGAATACGCCCTTTTAAACTGGGGTATTTTGCCCAAAATAGATCGTTTGTAATTTTAACATAGAAGTTATAATTTATGTCTAATTCTTCACGGCGATCGCTTAATTTTTGTTTACGTTGTTTTTCCGCTGGTGAAAAATTAACTTCTGGTTTTACTGATTCCCTAGAATTGGGGTTAGATGTAATTATTGAGTGACTCCCGTTTAAATTATGACTGCGGTTTTTGAATCCCCACGTAAGTAAGCCACCGCTGGTAATTACAGCAAAGGTAATTATAAAAACATTCGTTGCCGTCCAAATACTCGGTTGAGGAGCAGTGGGAGTAATTTTAGGTGGGGAAACTGGGGTTTTCGGGGGAGAAAAAGCGATAGTTGCGGCGGTGGGGGGTTGAGTTTGGGGATAGTTAATAGGTTGAGGATTAAGGGCTTGCAGAACTTGACTAGCTGTTTGATAGCGATTACTGGCAATTGGTGATAACATTTTATCAATAATTTGCCCCAATGTAACACTTAAGCTAACTTCCCTTCGCCACTGCCAACTCAGATTATAAGTATCAATTAATTCTTGTGGTTCTTTACCTGTCAATAATACTAACATAGTGGCAGCTAAAGCATATAAGTCACTTTGGGCAGAAACCATACCCGTTTGCATTTGTTCTGGCGGGGCAAATCCCATTTTTCCCAACAAAGTTTCACTGGGAGAAGGTGTTTTTGCCCCTGTTTGATAATATTGAGAAGCGACATTTGCGGCTACTTGTTTCACGCCACCAAAATCAATTAAAACAGGTAATTGATCACTATTTCTCAACATTAAATTATCAGGAGAAATATCACGATGAATAACACCAAGAGAGTGAATATATTCCAGAACTGGTAAAATTTGCTGTAATAGTTGACGAATTTCTGTTTCTGTAAATTTTAAACCGCGTTGTTGACGATGTTTTAATAAAGAATTAAAAGTTTCACCATCTACATAATCTTGAATTAAAAAAAGACTTTCTTTACCTTGTAAATTAATTGGTAATAATTCCCGAAATCTAGGAATTTGGGAATGTTGTAATTTATAAAGAACACTTGCTTCTCTTTGAAAAAGTTCCGCTGCTTTTTGGAGCAGGTCAGGAGTTTGTATTTGGGGAGAAAATTCTTTTAAAACACAATTTTCTTGAAAACGGTTAATATCTGCGGCTAAATAAGTCCGGCCAAATCCTCCTTGGCCAATTTGCCGAATTATAACATAGCGATCGCCTAAAATTTGACCTGGTTGAATATGGTGATTTACAGATGTTGGTATATTGGCAATTTTCTCTCCACATTGACGACAAAAGCTACTACCAGGGGGATTTTGATGTCCTTGAGAACAATAAAGATTAGTCATCTGTCATTTGTCATTTATCAATTGTCAACTTAGAGACTTAGCAATTAGAAGTCGCGGCTATACAAACAATGTCCGCAGCGGCGGACTCAGGAAAAATTAGGAATTTCAAACCGATTTAGGTGGTTTTTACCTGTGTAAAGCGGTTTTTAACCCCAATTTAACTAGCTATTTTATCAGATGCGATCGCATACCAAATCTGTAAAAAAGTTTTTTGATTCAGTTGACCGCGTTTTTGACCAGGAAACAAGGGTTCAAAGGTTCGATATGTGTCCGTACGTAAATCTCGGAAAGATTTATATTTACCCAATTTACCAGCTTTAGCCAGTTGTTCCCACCGTTGGGAATCTTGTTGACTATAATTACCTATTTTCCGTCTAGCTGTTTGACTTAAATTTGCCTTTTCCAAATTATTTAATAACTGATTAGCAATGTTGCTCCATTGTTCCCGTAAAGCAGCATCTTCTGGTTTTTCCGTTAATTTCCGTCCCCTCAGATTCGGATTTTGCATATAGAAAATCTCATTAACTGTATTGGCGAAAAATACCCCAGAAATTTCTAATTCTTTGAGACGACTCAAAACCTCTTGAATACTGCGTTTACTATTTTTTCCACCCCCAGAATTATTAATAGCAGGTATCTTGGGAACTGCAAATTCAGGAAATGTAATTGATGATATCTCCTTCACCGCAAAATTACTCAAAGCGAACATACCCACACCTGTTAATAACACCCCCGTTGTCATCATCAAGCTAACAGTAAAAGGACGTAACCATGCTGGCATAGGTATTTTCTGTACAAATAATGTCGTCTTATTGTGGAAGCTACCACCGATAGTACGGACTTTTTTGATACCTGGTGCGACTATTTGAGTTTTCAGCTTAGTCATATCAGGATGGGAATGATTGTGAGAATTTATCATAGTTTGCCCCCTAGATGCCATAGATGCCAAAGGTAAATCTTTAATAACTTGTTCAGCCTTTTGATAGCGATCGCTGGGCTTATGGGCTAACATCTTTCTTAACACAGTCTCTAACTTGGGACTCACCTTAATTTCCTTACCCCAAAGCCAAACCCCATTAAAACCATCATAAAGTAAATTTGGTTGTTTCCCAGTAATTAGCACTAAAGCTGTCACCGCTAAAGAATAAAAATCGCTACTTTTATATACCTTTCCTTGAAGTAACTGTTCTTCCGGTGCATAGCCTTTTTTACCTAATAAAGTTCCATTTCCCGCCAATTGCGTCCGCAAAAACCCTTGATAAGCTGGTAACTGTTTCACACCCCCAAAATCAATCAACACTGGTAAATTATCACTTTGGCGTAAAATCAAATTATCCGGGGAAATATCGCGGTGAACAATATCTAAACCATGAATATAAGCCAGCACCGGAAGAATATTGTGCAGTAAATTAATCACCTCCTCCTCACTAAAACACTTTCCCCGACTTTGACGCTGTGCCAATAATTGGTCATAATTATCACCCTCAATATAATCTTGCACCAAAAAGAAAAGATCCCTAATTCCAATTTTTACCTGAAAAGCGGAGTGAAAACACGGAATTTGGGAGTGTTGGATTTTTTTCAGAACACTCGCTTCCCGTACAAACAAGTCCTTGGCCTTTTGTAAATCCTGGGGTTTGACAACTTGGGGCGCAAATTCCTTTAAAACGCAGATTTTCCGAGATTTTTGCCTATCAATAGCCAAATAACTGCGTCCAAAGCCACCTTGTCCTAATATACGTCCAATTTCATAACGATTATCAATAACTTGCCCCACAGTCAAGGGTAGTGATTCACCGCAAAAAGTACAAAAACGGTGATTACTATTATTTGCGTGTTTTTGACTGCAATATACTTGCATAATACTACGAGATAAATTAAGTCTAATCAAGTTATACAACATCACCAGAAGGATTTACGCAATATTTGCTCACGGAGTATGAAAATAAAAATTCCATTATAAATATTAATAATTAGCAATATTCTGTAATTTTGAGTAAATATCTATTTTTAGGGTTGACATCTCAAGATTTTTGTTCTATTGTCATTATAATGATTAAGTCTAGCCTTTTAAATCTTAAAAACTTAATACTAATTAAAATTACCCGAAAATTACCCGCGTTCTTTGGTCTTTATTTAAAAATATAAATAAAATATATTGGAAATTTAAGATCAACGAACCACAGAGGACACAGAGGACACAGAGGACACAAAGACGGAAAAGAAAACTTTGAAAAAATTTGATGCAGTTTTACGGGAAAATGGTATGATTACCAGTCTATTTTCGACATGATAAACATAAATTAAATAAATCTAGTCAACAGCATAGTTTTTACCTGAGATAAATTATGAAATCCCCAACGGAAACCCAAAATATAATTCAAGAACTCACCAACTTTATATCTCTTCCTTTAAAGGAAAAACTTCAACGGTGTCCTGATGATGATCTAGAAATAACTGTGATCAAATTATTTCAGAAAGTCGCAGCCAATGTACCTGCATATCAAGAATTTTTAGCAAAAGCCGGAATTAAACCAGATACTATTCAAACTTTAGCAGATTTTCAGAAAATCCCGAAAATTAATAAGGAGAATTATCTAGCAAAATATCCTGTATCTCAATTGTGTTATCATGGAAAAATAGAAAACTGTGATTTTATAGCTGCTTCCTCCGGTTCTACAGGAAAATCAACATTTTGGCCGCGTTTTTTAACAGATGAATTACACATAGCCACCCGCTTTGAGCAAATTTTTCATAATAGTTTTTACGCAGATTCTCAAACTACTTTAGCAGTAATTTGTTTTTCCTTGGGAACTTGGGTAGGAGGAATGTTTACTACTAATTGTTGTCGTTATTTAGCTGCTAAAGGTTATCCCCTGACCGTCATTACTCCAGGTAATAATAAACCGGAAATTTTGCGAATTGTCCAGGAATTAGGAACTAAATTTCAGCAAGTTGTATTATTAGGATATCCACCATTTTTAAAAGATGTCATTGATACGGGTCTTGCTCAGGGAATGCAATGGAAACAATATAATATTAAATTGGTAATGGCCGGAGAAGTATTTAGTGAGGAATGGCGAAATTTAGTCGCTGAAAGAATGGGTTCTGAAAATCCCTGTGATGATTTTGCTTCTTTATATGGAACAGCAGACGCGGGAGTTTTAGGAAATGAAACCTCTTTAAGTATATGTATTCGACGGTTTTTAGCGCGTACTCCCGCAGCAGCCAAAGCATTATTTGGAGAGTCCCGTTTACCTACTTTAGTCCAATATGATCCTAGCAGTCGGTTTTTTGAAGTTGAAGAGGGAAATCTCCTATTTTCTGGGGATAATGGAGTTCCTTTAATTAGATATAGTATTCTTGATCATGGTGGTTTAATTTCCTATCCAGAAATGCTAGAATTTTTAGCAACTTGGGGTTTTAATCCTCTCATAGAATTAGAAAATCATCGCGGAATTAATCAGTTACCTTTTGTCTATGTTTTCGGACGTTCTAACTTTACAGTTTCCTATTTTGGCGCAAATATCTATCCAGAAAATATTACAGTAGGTTTAGAACAACCAATTATTAGAGAATGGGTAACGGGTAAATTTGTATTACAAGTAAAAGAAGATTTAGACAAAAACCGCTTTTTATCTGTAGTCGTCGAACTAGCACCAGGAATAGAAGATCAAGAACAGAAAAAATCATCTATTACTAACTCTATTCTGACCCAATTATTACGTCTGAATAGTGAATTTGCTAATTATGTTCCCCCCCAATATCAAACCCCCTTAGTAGAATTAAAACCCATTGGTGATCTTGAATATTTTCCCATAGGAGTCAAACACAGATATACTCGAAACAACACGAGTAAATAGGTAAGAATTGAATATCTCAAACTTTGTTTATTTGCGTATCTGCGCGAAACAACAATAATAATAACGCAACGCAACGCAATGTTTAAGACATTATCAAACTCCTACCTACAATCAAGTTATTTGCATACTGCTTACAAAGTTTGCCAACCAGTACCTTGATAACCATAATCAAAGATATCAGGATGCAATATTTCTGCTAATATCTCCACAGAATCTACCAATCGTGGACCAGGACGGTTAAAATAAGCATTACCATCGGTAATGAAAACCCTTCCACTTTGAACAGCGTGGAGTTTTTTCCATTCTGGACGTTGAGTTAATAATTCAGCTTGTTGCTGAGTCCGTTGCAAATCAAAGCCACAAGGCATGAAAATAATTACATCTGGGTTACTAGCTACTAGTGTTTCCCATTGTACATGAACAGCGGGTTTACCCATCAAACAAAACAATGATTGTCCCCCTGCTAAATTAATTAATTCAGGAACCCAATTTGCAGCAGCTATTAAAGGATCAGTCCATTCAATACAAGCTACCCTCGGCATTTCTGCATTAGAAAGCCCCTGTAGTTTGCGCTTGCAAATTTTAATACGGGCTTCTAAGTTATCCAGTATTTGTACTGAATCTACGCCGAAAGTGCGACTAACTCGTTCAATATCACCCCAAACATCTTGTAATGTGTTAGGCTGTAAAGATATAATTTGGGGTGAACTGTGGGTAAGTTGGGCAACTGCTGCTTCTACTTCTGGTAAAGTAACAGAAAAAGCATCACATTGGTCTTGAGTGACAATGTGGGTAGGGTGCAATTTCTCCAAAACATCAACTTTGATCTTGTGAATACTTAAAGCAGATTGTAGTACATCATTGACTTGATTATGAACAGAGTTCTTACTAGCATGACCATTAAAACGTGCTTGGGTACAAACTGGACGATTTACGATTTCTGGAGGATAGTCACATTCATGAGACCTGCCTACTATAGCATCAAATAAACCCAGTTTAGCGATAATTTCCGTAGCACTCGGAATTAAAGAAACAATTCTGATATCGTTATTTGTACTAATCATAGTTCCACCCCCTGCTAATAGGAGTTCAGGAGTTAAAAATAGAAAATGGTGTTAAGTTTTTTTAACAGACGTTTCTACTTTCATTGTGGCATATTTTCTGAGGGTGGGTATCTATCTTGAGGATGTTAGTATTTTTATTTTTCGCTAAGATGCTAAGGTACAAAGTTTTATTCTAGACACGAATACGCAGTTACCCATCTTAATTAGTAATTATATTAGTAATTATATTTCAAGCTGGGGATTTTATCTGAATTTAGATATTCAGATCAATAAGGTTCATGAATTGATTTACATTCCCAAAACAGTCCGGGTCCTACTATTAAAATTTGCTCATTTGGCATCATTAATTCCCAATAAGCCAGCCCAGAATCATCTTCTAAATCTGGTTCTAAAATTAGTTCGTAATGATCCTCAAATGATAAAGTAAGTTTAAAATTATGATTACCACCAAGCGCAAAATTAGTTAGTTTTTTATTTTCCAAATACTGTAACGGTATTTTAGTAAGTTCGGCAGCGTTTTGATAATTTGCGTACATATATGAATGACTGAAAATATTATCTCCTAGCATTAAATACCAAGGTGTAGCCCTAGTGCTAAGTTGCCAGCTTCCTTTGCGTAAATGTGCTAATCTAGGATGATTGTAGGCAGTCATTTCACCAAAATCTAACAGTAATTCATCACCATAACTAAATGCAATTTGATGGCAAGTTTCGCCAATAATTGGTTGAGTAATTTGATTTAGATCTAGTATTGAATTAGCAAGAGATGTTTTAGGAGTCATAATTAATATCCTCTAAAAATTCTTTAGCCTTCTGACGGAGTTCTGGATAAGTAAAATAACCTCTATCATTTAAAGTTCCACCATAACCATTTGTTTTTTCTTGCTCCAGAAATCTACCAAAAGCTTTTCTTTCTTTCCCTAACATACCAAATTCTCTCGCAATTGCATCAACCTGTTTAATATCACCTTTTTTACCCATAAATATAGATAAACCCTGATTCTGCATTTTAACATAAAAATATTAACATCTGTCAGAAACAGGATTTAAAGATTGACAAGATAAAAAAGATCCCTGACTTCTGTAATAATCTGTTATAAATTGATGGTATGAATAACAAAATATGGTCAAAAGTCGGGTATTTGTGTCAGATATAATTATTCATTACCCTCAATTGGCGCAAAACCTTGACGTTGGATGTTTTCTGTGATATGGCGTGGTTCTAAGAATTGCAAAAGATAATCTGGTCCTCCTGCTTTTGAACCGACTCCAGAAAGTTTAAATCCACCGAAAGGTTGACGAGATACTATTGCACCAGTTATATTCCGGTTAATGTATAAGTTCCCTACTTCAAATGACCCTTGCGCTTGTTCAATGTGGGAAGGGGTACGGGAATAAAGACCACCTGTTAAAGCGTAATTTGTGTTATTGGCAACTTCTAAAGCTTCTTGAAAATCTTTAACTCTAATTACCGCTAAAACAGGTCCAAATATTTCCTGTTGTGCAATAACTCCATTTGCGGGTACTTCCGAAAAAATCACAGGACCGATAAAATATCCTTGGGTGGGTGCGGGTAAATCTAAAGCTAATTTAGCTTCTTTTTTGCCTTCTTCAATATATTCTAAAATGCGAGCTTGGGCATTAGCGTCAATTACCGGACCAACTTGGGTACTGGGTAACTCCGCTTCTCCAATATTTAAAGATTTTGTCGCTTCTACCAACCTTTCCACAAAAGCATCATAAATAGGTTCAAGCACAATTACCCGTGAACAAGCAGAACATTTTTGTCCACTATAACCAAAAGCAGATTGCACAACGCCGACAACAGCTTGGTCTAAATCAGCACTTTCATCAACAATGATGGCATTTTTGCCTCCCATTTCCGCAATTACTTTTTTGAGGTGCTTTTGACCAGGTTTTAAGATGGCGGCTTCTGCGTAAATTCTACAGCCTACTTCCTGAGAACCAGTAAAAGCAATAACATGAGTATCAGGATGATTTACCAAATAAGCACCCACTTGAGAACCCTTGCCTGGGACGTATTGAAAAACACCTTTAGGGATTCCTGCTTCTATTAATATTTCTGTAAATTTTGCTGTAATTACAGAAGAAGTTTCCGCAGGTTTGAGTAGAGTACAATTTCCTGAAACCAAAGCAGCGACGGTCATACCGCAGGCAATAGCTAGAGGGAAATTCCAGGGAGAAATTACAATTGCGATTCCTTTGGGCTGGTAAATATAACGATTAGTTTCGCCAAGAACATCGTAAATTATACCTTTATCCAGCCTTTCCATTTCCTCAGCGTAATAAAGACAAAAATCAATTGCTTCCGAAACTTCCGCGTCAGCTTCCTTAACGGGTTTTCCTACTTCCAAAACTATCCAAGCCGAAAGTTCAGCGCGTCTTTGTTCCATCAACTTCCCAGCTTGACGCAAAATATTAGCGCGTTGTTTAACGGGAGTTTTTTTCCAAGCGGGAAAAGCAGCTTTAGCAAATTTCATTGCTTCCTCAGCTTGTTCAACGCTAAGTAAACCTACTTTACCAACAACCTGACTAAAATTAGAAGGATTAAGAGAATCAACAAAAGTTGTCGTATTCACATATTCACCATTGATTAAAGGTAAATAAGTGTTACCCAACTGCGGACGCACACCCTCAAAAGCTAACCGCGACCTATTTCTGCTTTCCTCATTAGCAAAATCAGTATCCGCAACACCGCAGAACCCCCCCTTAGTCCCACCCGCAAGTGAGGAGGAAGTTAGAACTGGTATTGGTGGTGCTAACAACTCCTCAACGGGACGATTTTCCAGATTTTGGCGTAAAAAGGAGCTATTTGCGGTATTTTCCAACAACCTCCGAATTAAATAAGCCATTCCCGGTAATAAGTCACCGTAGGGACAATAGACCCGGACACGATAACCCTTATCTACCAAGGCTTTGGCTATTTTATCACCCATGCCGTAAAGCACTTGCATTTCAAAGCGACGACGGGGAACTTGAAGACTTTCCGCAATGGCTATGGCGCGAGATTGCGATCGCACATTATGACTACCTATGGCAGAATATACATACTGATGATTTTCTAACAATAACTGGGTAATAGCTTCAAAATTGGCATCTGTGGCGACTTTATCATGATAAACCGGTTGCGGCCAATGTTTTTGAGCGGCTTTGATAGTTTCCTGGTCCCAATACGCACCTTTAACCAAGCGAATAGTAAGAGGATAACCCCGCTGTTGTAACCAAGCAATGATCTTTCTAGCGTCCTGTTCACTGTCGCGGAGATATGCTTGAATGGTCATACCAATATCGGTACGTTGACGAAATTCCGCTTCCAGTAAAAGTTTTTTGAGAATGGTTAAAGTAATGTCTTTATAGGCGTATTGTTCCATATCAAAATGTACTGCTGTACCCAATTCTTTGGCACGACGGAGTAAAGTCCGAATATGTTCGCTTACTCTCGCTTCACTACCTTCAGCATCTAAAGGGTCAAATTGGGAATAAAACGCCGTTAATTTGACAGAAACCTGGACTTTAGGGACATTTTCGCCGTCTGCTTCGTCAATAGCTGGAATTTTCGCCCAATTTTGCGATGCTTCGACCAACTGCTGCATCAATTCCAGGTATTTTTCTAAATAAGATTGTGCCTCTATTTCCGTAATTACCGCTTCACCAAGTAAGTCAATGGTGAAAGCCATTTTATCTTTTCTCAGTCTTTCAACGGTTTTGATAACTTGCTTGATATTTTCCCCAGAAATATATTTATGTGCTAAAGTTTGCACAGCATTTCCCACTGTTGTCGCTGCTACCTGTGCAGGCATAGAATCCGGGTTAGCAAAGTTTAAAATTGCTTTTAAAGCCGCTGGTAATTCTACGGATTCATCTCCCAAATATTCTTGTAAATGGGACGCAATTTCTGATTTACTATGTAAAGCGGGTAAAGTATCTATGAACCGAAATAATTGTACTCGTAAACCGGGGTTACTCATAGCCCAGTCGAGTAATTTATCGTCCCAGCGCATTTGGTCGCGTAAAGCAGCTAAAAATGAGCGATTTTCCTGGGTAACAGCCAAAACCTGTCTAGCAATTTCTTGGGTTTTCTCTTCGTATCTGTTGCTTTCTACTTGTAATACCATAAAATTTGTTTTTTGAAGTAATTTTAAATGATGGTTATGGTCTTATTTCTAACTTAGTTAACGCCATTTTGTAAACTTTACCAGTGGGTTTGAATGTGGTTTTAGCGAATATCTGAGAAAATGGGGGTTGAGTATCCTTGTACAGGACTTACGCAAAACAAAATAAAACCTGTTTCCCATTTCTAGGTCACCTAGTCTTAGGGACTTACCTGAATATGCCTATCCCTCACGGGACGCTCCCCGTTAGCGCGGCTTTCGCTTTAGCGATACTTAGTTGATCACTCCATGAATTGTACCTAAGTTCTATTTGTAGTTAAGTGTAGTTGCACAAAAAAACGACTAATATACGATTGCAAGTATGGCTTAAATAAACAAGCTATTGTAATGGGGAAATTCTAGCAGATAAAACCAAAAAAAAACTCCTAGTATGGGTAGAATTTAATCATGGTGAGACGACAAATACTAAATCCCTAAAATCCTCAATAATTTTGAAACATCTTGATACAACTTCTTATTTCCCTGCTGTACAGATAGGTTTACTGCTGTTTTCAGGTCAGCTATAGCCCCTGGCTTATCTCCCAAGTCATAGCGGGCAATGCCTCGGACTGTGTAAGCCCTAGGGTCATTGGGATTAATCTTGATAACTTCATTAAAATCACCTATTGCTCCCTGTTTATCTCCCAATTTATACCGAGCAATGCCTCTGACTGCGTAGGCTTTGGCATCTTGAGGATTAATCCTAATAGCCTCATTGAAATCAGCCATTGCAGCCTGCGTGTTTCCGAGAGCATAGTAACTAGAACCACGATCACGATATAATAAGGCTTCAGTATAGTTAGGATCAAGGCGAATTACTTCATTATAAGCTAATATAGCCCCGCTATAGTCTTTTCTATGAAATCTATAGTCCGCTTCAACTAAATAATCATCCGCTTGTCTTATCTTACCATTCTCCACATCGGGCAGACTAATTCCCAAATTTACACCAACTCCTGCGGACCATCTAATGAATGTGTTGATGGGTATACTATAGTTTCTACCTGTTGTTCTCTCGGTCTGAAAAGAAGGATTTTCACCTTTACCGAAAATCCCTATCACTTCCCCCTGTTCATTAAAAACCGCCCCACCACTCATCCCCGGCTGTGCAGAACTTTTATGAAACAAAGTATAGCCTTCCTCTGTAATTGTCTCAGTAGCATTAGCAATAACTTGTCCGTCACGGCAATCATAAACAGGAGGTACTCTCGTCCCTCCTCTCTTGCCCGGAAAACCCGCTAGATAAATATTTGTCAGTCTTTTAACTGCATCAGAATTACCGATTTTAGCGACTGGATAATTTTGATTGCTGGTAAATTGTAAAACCGCTGAGTCCATATTATTAGTCGGCTGTTTCACGGTCTGATAATTGACTTGATAATATTGACCGTCAGGTGTGACTATTTGATATTGAGAATTAGGGTCTTTGACGACATGATAGGCAGTGAGAACCGTATAAGTATTGTTGTTACGCTGAATAATTACGCCGGAACCAGAACCATTTACCGCACCACGAATTAATACTAACACCGTGATTTTTTTCGCAATGGCATCTACTTGATTATTACTACATATTGCTGTGACTGCTTGGGGCTGAACTAAGGCTATTGATACCCCCATTAGTAACCATGGTAGTCTATAATACCATTTCATAGTGAAATTTCCTGTTAACTTGTTTGCATTGTGTAAAAGTTGTGAGTGCGAATTTCTGTTATATCCAACATTTTACACAAAATATGGTAATTTTTCACGAATCGTGACAACGACTTAGGTAGTGAACAATATAACTACATAAGTAACTACATAATCAGATAGTTATATTTAAGATAACCAATGATACCACCTCCTAAAATCAAGTAAATGCTATTAATGTGGTAGCGAATGACTAAAATTGCGGAAATAACAGCAATTCCTAAACTTAAAAAATCTATGGAATCAGTTTTAGGTGATATTAAAGTAGCTATTCCTACTTGTATTGTAGTTAGTGTCATTAAGGCTACAGCACTAACATTAACAGCATCTAAAAATGGTCTTGTCCAAGATGATTTACGAAAGGTATCCATAAAAGGATTTAAAATAGCAACAAACAAAAATGAAGGGAGAAAAATCCCCACAGTTGCTACAATTGCTCCCGGAAAACCAGCAATTATATAACCAATAAATGTTGCAGTGGAAAGCACTGGACCTGGTGTAAATTGTCCAATAGCAATACTATCTAATAACTGTTGTTGTGTTAACCAGCCATATTCTTCTACTAGTCCTCTTTGTAAAAATGCTATTAGTAAATAACCACCTCCAAAAAGGACACTACCGATTTTAAGAAAGAATAAACCCAATTTCCATAAAGATGCAGATACATGATTATTTATATTATTTGTCGCTGTACTTATTACGGTTGTCTGTAAAAATGTTTCTGCGGTTAAACCCATAATAATTAAGTTGGTTTGATTACTACTGCGTAACCAAATCATTCCTAATATTCCTCCCATTAATAATGCCACTATTTCATCAATTTTAGTAAATTGATTTATTAATCCCACAACTATAGAAATTATCAATAATTTTCGCGTTTTTACTGCTTTTTTTCCTAAACCCCAAACAGCATTAATAATAATTGCTAAAACAACCGGTTTTATTCCATAAAGTAAAGGTGGAATTTGCGGTAATGTCCCAAAACTAACATATATCCAGGCCAAGAAACCAGTAATTAAAACCGCAGGTAAAATAAAGCAAACTCCAGCGACAATTAATCCTAACCACCCTGCATAAATGTATCCTATATGAATAGCCATTTCTGTGGAATTAGGACCGGGAATTAAGTTTGTTGCACCTAATAAATCTAGAAAATGTTCTTGTGTTAACCATTGACGACGTTTCACTATTTCATCTTCTATCATGGCTATATGGGCTACTGGTCCACCAAAGCCAATTATACCCAATTTGAGAAATATTTGGGCAATTTCAGTTAAGCGATTTAATGATGATTTATTCATGGTTTTTGACTAAGGGTTAAGAATAATTAAATGCAGATAAATACAGATAAGGATGGATCAAGATGGATAAAGATGGATAAATTTTAGGATTTTGATAAGGGATAGATTCATTATTTATTTTTGATTAAGGTAGCAATATTTCTGCTTGACAGCTATATCTGGATAATCCGTAAATACACCATTTACTCCTAAATTAAAAAATATTTTATATTCTTTTTCAGGATTTCCTTGTAAGTCTAAAGGTAAGAAAAAATCTTCATTTCTAAATGTCCAAGCATGAACTTGTAAATTAGCTGCATGAGCATCTATAATTAAGGATGTTGGTGATAATAATTTACCATGAATATCTCTGGGAATTAATAAGTTTTTATGTACCCCTATTGCTTCTGCATATTCGGCAATTTCTTTTAACCCTTTTGGTGTTAATAAATCTCTATATGTACGCTGATCATTGTCTATAACAAAATCATAGGGTTTACCAATATCATTAATTAATTGTACTAATGGTAAATCTGTTTTCTGAGATAATTCTTTGAGGTTACTCACTGCAAATGATTGAATAAATACAGGTAAATTAATCCCCTGCAAATTCCATAATAAAGTTGCTTCTAATGGTAAACCAATCTCTTGAAAATAAATCGGATGTTTGGTTTCTGGATAAATACCAATATTGCGACCAATTTTTTCACTTTTATCCTTGACTAAATCAATGATTTCTGCAAAAGTGGGAATCGTAAACATTCCGTTATAAGCTGTATTGTGGGGACGAATTTGGGGAATACGTTCTTTAGCCGTTAAAGTTTTGATTTCTGCTATGGTAAGATCTTCTGTAAACCAACCTGTTTTAATTTCACTATCAATGATTTTAGTAGTTCTTAAATAAGCAAATTCAGCATGATCAACAATATCCGTAGTTTCTGATATTTCATTTTCATGACGGGCAATTAAAATACCATCTTTAGTCATTACTAAATCTGGTTCAATATAATCAGCACCTAAATCAATTGCTAACTCATAACTCTCTAAAGTATGTTCAGGACGGTAGCCACTCGCACCTCGATGAGCGATAATAATAGGAGACTGATTTGTGAAAGTTTGAATCATGGTTTTTCTCTATAATTAACGTTCTGCTACTGCTTTATTCTTCCTTCCTGTCCTTTGCGTCTTTGTGGTTCATTCATATCAGTATTCTTCCCCCGAAAAAGGAGTATAATTCTTTCATTATGAAACTTATGATCTCAACTCAACCCGAATTAAAACGTATAGAAGAATTACGATCTTTGTTACAAAAAGCTAGTTATGCTTATTATGTTTTAGATGCACCAATAATGGAAGATACAGTTTATGATCGGCTATATCGAGAATTACAAGAATTAGAAACGAAAAATCCAGAATTAATTACTCCCGATAGTCCTACCCAGCGTGTTGGAGAAAGACCTGCAACCCATTTTACCTCAGTCCGCCATAATATTCCTCTATACAGTCTGGAAAATGCTTTTAATATTGAAGAATTGCAAAATTGGGATCAACGTTGGCGGCGACATCTACCAAATCAATATAATACCGTAGAAATAGAATATGTATCTGAATTGAAAATTGATGGTGCGGCTTTGGCCTTAACTTACGAAAATGGAGTTTTAGTCAGAGGTGTAACTAGGGGAGATGGCATAATGGGTGAAGATATTACCCAAAATGTCAGAACTATCCGCTCAATTCCCCTACGTTTGAATTTTGACGGCTTGGAAAATATCGCCAAAGTGGAAGTAAGAGGAGAAGTGTTTCTACCTTTACAGGTATTTAAAGAAATTAACGAAAAAAGACAAAAAGCTGGTGAACAAGTATTTGCTAACCCGCGCAATGCTGTAGCTGGTACGCTAAGACAATTAGACTCCCGTATTGTCGCCCAACGACAGTTAGATTTTTTCGCTTATACACTACATATTACCGGGTTAGATGATTCCAGTATTGCCAATACTCAATGGGAGGCTTTGGAATTATTGCAAAAAATGGGTTTCCGCATTGATACTAATCATAAACTCTGTTATTCTATTCCTGAAGTCGCTGCATATTATCAATATTGGGATACTGAACGGCTCAACTCTCCCTATATGACTGATGGAGTTGTAGTTAAATTAAATACTTTCAAACTCCAGGAGCAATTGGGTTTTACACAGAAATTTCCCCGCTGGGCTATAGCCTTAAAATATCCCGCCGAAGAAGCCCCAACCCGTGTAGTAAAAATTACAGTTAATGTCGGCAGAACCGGCGCATTAACTCCCTTGGCGGAAATGTTACCAGTACAATTAGCGGGAACAACTGTTTCCCGTGCTACCTTGCATAATAGCGATCGCATTGAACAGTTAGATATTCGCATTGGTGACACCGTAATTGTGCGTAAAGCCGGAGAAATCATTCCCGAAGTAGTCCGAGTAATCAAAGAATTGCGTCCCCCTGACACCCAACCTTTTATTATGCCTTCCCATTGTCCCGTCTGTGGACAACTGGTAGTCAGAGAAACTGGCGAAGCTGTTACTAGATGTGTAAATGCCTCCTGTCCCGCCATTCTCAAAGGTGAAATCGAACATTGGGTAAGTCGTGACGCTTTGGATATTAAAGGTGTAGGGGAAAAACTGGTGTATCAATTAGTAGAAAAAGGTTTAATACATTCCGTGGCTGATTTATACGAGTTGACAAAAGATCAATTATGTGAATTAGAACGCATGGGAGAAAAATCAGCGGAAAAATTGATCAAAGCGATCGCCCAATCAAAAATTCAACCTTGGTCTAGGGTATTATATGGTTTAGGCATTCGTCATGTAGGTAGCGTCAACGCCCAATTATTAACCCAAAGGTTTACCACCGTCGCCGAATTAACAGCCGCCAGACAATCAGATATTGCCGGCGTTTATGGTATCGGTGCAGAAATCGCCCAATCAGTGTATCAATGGTTTCATACAGTAGCAAATCAAACTTTAATTTTCCGTCTTCAATCCATGGGGTTACAATTAGCAAACAGCCCGCAAACCAAAGCTGTGGGCGAGATTAATCAAAAATTTGCCGGGAAAATCTTTGTAATTACTGGCACATTACCAACCTTAAAAAGGGAGGAAGCAAAAGCTTTAATTCAAAAATCTGGTGGTAAAATTACTGATTCAATTAGTAAAAAAACAGATTTTTTGGTAGTAGGAGCAGAAGCCGGTTCTAAATTAGAGAAAGCGCAGAATTTGGGAATTAGCCAATTGACTGAGGCGGAGCTATTGGCAATGCTGGCAGAATAGTTGTAAACAGACACTTGTTAAATTCTGTTACAGTTCTAATAGTCAAGTGAAAGTGGCCGCAATTTGGAGTATAAACCATGAATTCCCTATTCAGTAAAACAGTTAGTATTGCCATAGCTACAACCACCCTTCTGGTCAGCGCCCCTAGCTTCGCAGAAACTAAGTCTCCTGCTAATCATACTACACCTGTTACCACTACACACACCGTAGGCACAATTGTCGAAGTTGCCAGCGCCAACAGTTCCTTGAAAACCCTAGTCACAGCTATCAAAGCTGCAGGTTTGGTAGAAACCCTCTCTGGCAAAGAACCACTCACTGTATTTGCGCCTACAGACGCAGCATTTAAAGCTTTACCAAAAGGAACTTTAGCAAAACTCCTCAAACCAGAAAACCAAGACACCTTAGTTAAAATATTAACCTATCATGTAGTTCCTGGGGCAATTACCTCTAAAGATATCAAAGCTGGTGAGGTCAAAACAGTTGAAGGTGCTGTAGTTAAGGTTAAAGTAAGAAAGGGTCGAGTTACTGTAAATAACGCCAGAGTAACAAGAGCAGACGTTAAAGCCAGTAACGGTGTGATTCATGTAATTAATAAAGTCCTACTCCCTCCCGATGTAAAATTGTAGGATTTTTGCTCAACCAAGATTCCCAAATTCTTGAGGAATGCTTGAGGAATGGGGGAATCTTTTGGTTGACAACCCATTTACAATAAAAATTAGTAATTCCAACTTTGAAACAAACCTTAATCACGGGTATTATATATTTGATTAGTAGTACAAACTGCGATTTTTGATTTCTGGAGCTATTCAATGTCAATTTATGCCGGTAATTTATCCTATAACGTTACGGAAGACGCCCTGAAAGAGGTTTTTCAAGAGTATGGAAATGTTAAGAGAGTCCAAATACCCACAGACAGAGACACTGGTCGTGTTAGGGGCTTTGCATTTGTCGAAATGTCATCAGACGCAGAGGAACAAGCCGCAATTGCTGCTCTTGACGGTGCTGAATGGATGGGACGCGTCTTAAAAGTTAACAAAGCTAAACCCAAAGAAGAGCGTGGTGGCAGAGGAGGGGGTGGTTACGGCGGTGAACGCAACCGTTACTAAGTTTTACCACTAAAATGTTGTTAGGAAAGTTTTGGATCGTGATTTTAGATACTTGCAGATCCCCCTAACCCCCTTAACAAAAGGGGTAATTAAAGTCCGAGTCCCCCTTTCTCCGAGGGATTTAAGGGGATATGAAAATATTTGATACGCTATGAGCGACTTTTCAAACATCCCCTAAGACTCTAAAATATCATATTTTCAGGACAGGGTAAATCTCTGTCTTTTTTTTTATGAGGACTTACCCAAGAGGTAACTTCTCTCTCCTAAGAGTTTGATGGTAAATTTTGCGACTTACTAAACAACCTCTTATACATAAACATCAAAACCAGTTCACTTTCGACTTTTTCTATATTACCCGGACTAGCCACCAACAGCCAGAAGTATTTAACTATTCCTGGTACTTGGCTATTATGTAAAAATAATTTAAAAAAAAATTTATTCCATTTAGTCATTATTAATAATGCCTAAAAATTGCCGTTGATTAGTAATTTTTCAGGAGCGTTATCCATGATATCAATAACTGGGTGTAGCTTTATTAAATTCTGGTTTTGTACTATTGCAAAAACAACTATTACTATCTTTAACTTCCACTTAAAAACAAGATCAAAAGAGAATAGATAACAGGCAATATTTTTTTTAAACTTACTTTTTTATCCCTCAATTCAGATAAAAAGTCACTTGTATTAATAGGATTTATTGGCATTATTTAAATTTTATTAATCAGTCAAAATACATAATCAATACTGATGTTGATAAATCAGTCATGTATTATGATCTTCAAAGAAATGCTGGTATTAGAACTTGAATATAAGTCCTTTTATCCCATTTCTGATTTCACTCATAAATATACCTGAGAATCAGAATACAGCATAAATTTATCAGGGTGTCCAAATAACTACCAAAATTGAGCCGCGCTCAACAACATCACCATAAAAGTTAAGCGATCAATATGTTTGGTAATTGTGGCAAGAACCTGAGAACAAATTCCCTATTACTGATTTTATCAATGTTGCTGCCAACATTGGGAATAAGTAACTCTGCAATGGCAGCAGCACAAATTCATGCAGCTTATTCAGCATTAGAGATTTCTATCCCCATTAGTGTTTTAGAAAACTATGCTAAACATGGTATTGTTAATACAAACTTTGCCCAATATTATCAATATATTCCTACAAGTACACTACAAGAATTAAGGAAAATTTTAATTCAATCAGTCAAAATTAGTCCTGCTGTAGCTTCTCAATTTCTCGACACTCAACAGGGTAAATTTATCTTAAAAAGGTTGACAGAATTAATTAAAACTAAATCCCATTCTCCAGAATCAGAATTTCAGAATTTACGCACAGCTTTAATTTCCGCTGCTGCTGAACCAGAAGGATTAAATTTATTAAATTTATTACGTAAATATCCTCAAGATAGTATTAGTATTGATGTGGTTTATGGTTGGAGAATTGCTAGGGAATTAGAGCAAATGATCAGCGCAACTCAAAAAGCGATCGCTACATTAACACAAGTATCAAATTCAGAAGCAGCGACCATTTCCCTAGAGAATTTATCTAAATTACCGCAGCAGCCAAATTTCCCAATTCAAAAACAAACATTAAAGTTATTCGACTCATTACGTAATCGGCATTTATCCACTGATATCTATATTCCTAATACCCAAAATTCTGCTCCTGTAATTGTCATTTCTCACGGTTTAGGTTTAAACAGTAGTAACTTTCGTTATTTAGGAAAATACCTAGCTAATTATGGTTTTGCTGTCGTCATTCCCAATCATCCAAGTAGTTATGAAGAAAAAGTAAAATCCTTAATAAATAGTAATCAAGTCATACAAGCTCATGAATTTAAAGATAGACCTTTAGATATAAAATATATTTTAGATCAATTGGAATCAGATTCACAATTTCAGAAGCGGCTTAATTTCCAACAAGTAGGAGTATTTGGCCAATCTTTAGGAGGTTATACTGCATTAGCTTTAGCTGGAGCAAAAATTAACTTTCAACAACTAGAAAAAGACTGTGATTTAAACAAATTAAGAAATACCTGGAATATGTCCTTACTCTTGCAATGTCGGGCTTTAGAATTACCAAATCAATCGGAAAAAGAATATGATTTACAAGATAAAAGAGTCAAAGCTGCTATCGCTGTTAATCCTATTACCAGTTCCATTTTTGGACAAGTCGGTTTAAGCAAAATTCACACCCCAATTATGATTATTGGTAGTAGTGAAGATACTGTTGCCCCTGCTTTATATGAGCAGATTTTGCCTTTTTCTTGGCTTACTTATCCCCACAAATATTTAGTCATGCTACTTGGTGCTACTCATTTTTCTACCATTGGTAATAGTAACCTTGAGAGTACACAAATAGCATTACCTAAAGATATGGTAGGTGATGCTTCTCAAGCCCGTCGTTATATGAATGCTTTAAGTTTACCTTTCTTTCAAACTTATGTAGCTAAAAAACTAGAATATATTTCCTATCTTAACGCCGCTTATTTTCAGACTATTTCTAGTCAGTCCCTTGGTTTAAATCTTGTTCAGTCCCTTGATCATATTAAATTAGCGCCAGTTTTAGATGATCACTTCCATAAAAACCAAATTCGTAAAAAAAAACTTTCTCATATCATAGTCCGCTTTGGATTTTGGATACTGGGTATTGGTGTTTCCTTACTTCACTTATTGATATTTTCCTCCTAATTCAGATTCCCAACTTCTTTAAGGAGTCGGATATCTTATTCTTGACAATTTGTGTAAAAATACAAAGACATCAAATCTTAAATCTAAAATTGTGCAAGGTTTTCTTAATTTAAACAAACCATTTGACTGGACTTCTCATGACTGTGTAGCCAAAGTGCGAAAACTGCTGAAAATGAAACGAGTAGGACACGCAGGAACTTTAGACCCCGCAGCTACTGGAGTATTACCTATAGCTTTGGGTAAAGCCACAAGATTGTTACAATATTTACCAGGAGAAAAAGCCTATCAAGCCACTATTCGTCTAGGTGTACAGACTACTACTGATGATTTACAAGGTGAAATTATTACCTCCAAACCTTGTCCCGGCTTGGATTTAGAAAATGTAAAAACTGCACTTTCCCAGTTTATTGGTAAAATAGAGCAAATTCCCCCTAATTATAGCGCCATTCAAGTTGATGGCAAACGCCTGTATGATTTAGCACGTAAAGGGGAAATGGTCGCAGTTCCAGTGCGAACAGTAGAAATTTCTCAAATTCAGGTATTAGACTGGCGAGACAGTGATTTCCCAGAATTAGATATAGCTATATCTTGCGGTGCGGGAACTTATATTCGGGCGATCGCTCGTGATTTGGGTAGTATATTAAGCATAGGTGGTACTCTATCCGCCCTCATGCGTACAGAAAGCAGCGGTTTTCAAATCCCAGACAGTCTCACATTCACAGATTTAGAAAACCAACTACAAACAGGTAGATTTCAACCTCTAGCCCCAGACGCACCATTACAACATTTAGCATTTGTAACTTTACCAACAGTATCAGCTAAAAAATGGTGTCAAGGTCAAAAAATTGCCCTCAATCTTGATATTCCCGACTTTGTGCGGGTTTACGAAACAGAAAACAATTTTTTAGGAATCGGAAAATTACAAGATGACTTATTAATTCCCCAAATGGTATTTTCTGATCTGACAATTCCCTCTCTACAATTATAAAATCTTTAACCAAACTTTATTAAACCATTAAGTTTGTAAACTCTTCCGCAAGATTTCCTGATCAATTTACTTTTCGCCCTGATATTTCCAACCTAAATGGTATTTTATTGGTGATTTGTTTCGCATAGCAGTCTTATTTTCATACTGAAAAGCGAAATATAATTCTCAGGAGTAAGAGTTTGCAGAAAGCCATAATTTTATTTATGATGGTGCGAAGGCAACTGTTGCAGTTTAAGGGTATAACACTCTTCAGTTGTATTTGTTTCGCCAATTTTATTTCAGTTAATCTTGCATTGGCAGCAGATAATATAGTTGCTAAAAAACAGGGTAGTGAATTAATCACTAATAAATTTCCTGATCACAAAGAAGTGACAGTGAAAAAAGCAGAATCTACTTTTGAAAAACAACCACAGATAACTGCTCAAACAGATCCTTCTGTACCTAATAATAGCACTCCAATTGATGCTGATAAATTACGGCAGGATTTATTAATTCAACCTGTTTTCAAAGTAGTTCCCAAAAAACGGACTTACCAACCTTCACTTACTTTTGCTACTCCCAGCGCCTTCGGGGCTACTTGGGGTGACGTGTTTTTTGGAGGATCAGGAGCAACCACCGGTAAAGCTAGAAATCAACCAGACGGGAGTTTGAGTATGGGTTTTGGCTTAGGAGATGCCCGGCAAATTGGTTTAGAGCTTGGCTACAATATTGGTAGTATCAAAAATTTTGGGTACAACGGCACATTTGACCTCAAAGCTAACCACATTGTCTATGCTCAAGGTAATACTCAAATAGCTGCTGCGGCCGGCTGGAAGTCCTTTGCCCAGCACGTTAAGAGGGAAACAGTTAGACCTTCCAGTGGCTATGGTGTAGTTACAACTTACTCCCTATTGAAGCCTAATGATCCAGTCAATCAAATGCCTATCTCCTTTTCTTTAGGAGCCGGTGGTGGCGATTTCCGAAAAGACCCTGCTACTACTGGAGTATTTACTGGAGTAGGCCTACAAGTTCACCCCCAAGTAGGTATCGGTATGGGTTGGAGTGGAGTTGGTTTCAACATTGGTGCTTCCTTCGTTCCTATCCCTACCATTCCCATGATCATTAATGCCGTGGGTGCAGACCTGACAGATAATAGTCTAGGCGGTACAGTATTCGTTCTAAGTGTAGGCTATGGTTTCAATTTCTTACCTAAATAAACACTTCAATTCTGAGAAAATTCCCATGTTAAAAATCAGAACCTTGATTCTAGTCCTCAGTCTCACACCCCTTTTGTCGCTCAATTGGCAGCTACCAAGCCAAGCCCAAAAATCATCTAGTTTAGGTACAGGAGGCAGTCGAAGTGGTGGTGGCACAACTGGCAGCAGTGTTACTCCTTATTCCAATCCTAATCTTTCTAATCCTTCTATTTTACTTCCACCTCAAGCGCAGGTTTCCCCAGAATCAGTAGCGGCACTCACAAATGCCTTACTTGAGTTGAATACACCAGGATCTGTAAACACTGCTAAAGTGAACATTGCTATTCAAGCCTATAATGACATTATCCAACAAAGCAGTCCAGAAACTCTGCAAGCACTCTCACAAAATAAAGATTTCCTAGACACTGGTGCAATGCTCAAGGGATTAGCGCGTAACCTCTAAGCAGCTAATCGCTAACTTTCAGATACTTCAAACCTCATAGCTATTTAGAAAAATAACGGGGAGACAAAAAGAGCCTCTTCGTTATTTTTTCAATTTGAGAAAGTTCTTTGACACTTATTGATGAGTTGTGTGTATTATTAATTACAGTAAGTTAAGAAGATACTAAGTATAGCCAGAAAGAATAAAAATATGATATCGTCATGAAAGCATATTTAACCTATCTCCGATACTGTACTTCATAACAACGGGAAGTGCTGCATCTTTATCATGACAGTTACAAAATGTACTCTACCAAAACTTGTTCTAGAAAGACGGGTTTATGAACCCAAATTTTTGATAAAAAAGTTAACTTAAGAGAAAATAGGCCAAGAAAACGGGGAAACAAAAGTGAGTCCTGGATTTGATTACGATTTAGTGATTATCGGCGCTGGTGTAGGTGGACATGGTGCTGCCTTACACGGTATCAGTTGCGGTCAGAAAACGGCAATTATTGAAGCTGGGGATATGGGAGGCACTTGTGTAAACAGGGGTTGTATCCCTTCTAAGGCATTGCTGGCGGCTTCAGGAAAAGTGAGAGAATTACGTAACGCTCATCACCTCAAGTCATTGGGAATACAAATTGGTAGTGTTGAGTTTGAACGAGAAGCGATCGCTAATCATGCTAACAATCTCGTCTCCAAAATTCAAGGAGACCTAACCAACAGTCTCAAACGCTTGGGAGTTGATATTATCCGGGGTTGGGGTAAGGTAGCAGGTACACAAAAAGTCACCATTACCACAGATAAAGGTGAGAAAACCATCACCGCCCAAAATATTATCCTTTCCCCCGGTTCTGTCCCCTTTGTTCCCCCTGGAATTGAAGTAGACGGGAAAACAGTCTTTACCAGCGACCAAGGCGTTAAATTAGAAACTCTCCCCAAATGGGTGGCGATTATTGGTAGTGGTTACATTGGCTTAGAATTTTCTGATGTTTACTCAGCTTTGGGTTGTGAAATTACCTTAATTGAAGCCCTAAATGAGTTAATGCCGGGATTTGACCGGGATATTGCTAAACTGGCAGAACGGGTCTTAATTAACCCCCGCGATATTGAAACCAAAGTCGGTATTTACGCCAAAAAAGTCATACCGGGTTCACCAGTAATCATTGAATTGGCTAACTTTGAAACTAAAGAAGATTTAGAAGTTCTCGAAGTTGATGCTTGTTTAGTCGCTACAGGCCGTGTTCCCGCTACCCAAAATCTTGGTCTAGAATCCGTTGGTGTTGACCTTGACCGCCGTAATTTTATTCCTGTTAATGATAATATGGCCGTATTAGCCAACGGGGAAGTTGTCCCACACCTCTGGGCTATTGGTGATGCTACCGGGAAAATGATGTTAGCTCATGCGGCATCGGCTCAAGGTATCATTGCTGTAGAAAATATTATGGGTCGTCAGAAAACTGTTGACTATCGCAGCATTCCCGCCGCTGCCTTTACTCACCCAGAAATTAGTTATGTGGGCTTGACAGAAACCGCCGCCCATGCTTTGGGTTTAAATGAAGGTTTTGAAGTTGCCACCACCAAGAGTTATTTTAAAGGTAATTCTAAAGCATTGGCGGAAAATGATACTGACGGCATGACAAAGGTGATTTATCGCAAAGATACTGGCGAGGTTTTAGGTGTACATATCTTTGGTCCCCACGCCTCAGATTTAATTCACGAAGCCGCAGCCGCTGTTGCTAATCGTCAATCTATCCAAACTTTGGCCTACCTAGTTCACGCCCACCCTACCCTTTCAGAAGTCCTAGATGAAGCTTATAAACGGGCGTTAGTTAGTTAATCGTTAGTTAATTAATCGTTAGTCAGTTGTCAATTGTCAATTGAATAAATGGCGAAATCCAACTTCGAGAATTTGCAAGTTTACCAATTAGCAGAAAAACTAGCTGATGATATTTGGAACATTGTTCTTCATTGGGAGGAATTTCCTAAAGCAACAATTGGTAAGCAAATAGTACGTTCTGTTGATAGTATTGGCGCAAATATTGCAGAAGGTTTTGGTAGGTATAACTTTCAGGATAATCGCCGTTTCGTCAGAATAGCGAGAGGTTCTTTAAATGAAACTAGACATTGGTTAAGACGGGCTTATAAACGAAATCTGTTAACAAATTAAGAAGTAAATAGGCTTAAACCAATTATTGAAGAACTTTCTCCTAAGTTAAACCCTTATCTTAACTCCATTGGCAATCTTTCAGGAAAAAAATCTGACAACTGACAACTGACAACGGACAACTAACAAGTAACAACTAACAAGTAACAACTGACAAGTAACAACCAACAACTGACAAGTAACAACCAACTAATATGCAAATTCGTCGTCGTTCACCTAGCCCCGTTATCAATATTTCTATAATCCAATATAAATCCGCTATAGAGGGTGCAGCACCAAATAATATTTTAGAAGAAATTGTTTGGTATAAAGAAACAGAAGTTGAAAAAATGCGGGAAAAGCTCCCTTTACGGGAATTGCAAACACAAGCCCTAGCTGCACCACCAACTCGTGATTTTGTCGCTGCTTTGCGTTATGGTAAAACTAATCCCGCTTTAATCGCCGAAATCAAAAAGGCTTCTCCGAGTAAAGGAGTATTGAGGACAGATTTTGACCCAGTAGCTATTGCTCAATCTTATCAAACAGGTGGCGCTAGTTGTCTTTCGGTGCTGACAGATGTTAAATTTTTCCAAGGTAGTTTTGAAAATCTGTCTTTAGTCCGTTCTACAGTGGATTTACCCCTACTATGTAAGGATTTTATTATCTATCCCTACCAAATGTATTGGGCGAGAATTAATGGCGCAGATGCAGTTTTATTAATAGCAGCAATTCTCAATGATCAAGATATACAATACTTTATTAAAATTGCTAATAACTTGAAAATGGCAGCTTTAATAGAAGTGCATAATTTAGAAGAATTAGATCGGGTTTTAGCTTTAGATGGTGTTTCTTTAATCGGAATTAATAATCGTAATTTAGAGGATTTTACTGTTGATTTACAAACAACTTCTGAATTAATGACAGCTAGAGGTGAGCAATTACAAGCAAAAAATATTCTGGTCGTCAGTGAATCAGGATTGCATCATCCAGAGGATTTAAATGTAGTTAAAACAGCAGGTGTATCCGCTGTACTAATTGGTGAATCATTAGTGAAACAACCAGATCCTCAAGTAGCAATTGTGAATCTGTTTGCTTAATTACAGACCATGATCTGCAATTATTTATTTTCTGTGTAACAACTAGTTAAGGATTAGCTAAACTTTGACTAAAAGAAAATTAAAAAATCCCTAAATTGCAACTTCACAATAAACTACATGGAGCCAATTCCTTTACCCTCTCCTATCCATTACGAACTGATACTTCAACTTTTGGAAAAGCAAACCATGACTTCTTTAGGTCAAAATCAAGACCTTCGCAATCAAGTCAATCAACTGATTATTACCATGCGAAAAGCTGCATCCCAACAAAAACGGTTAGAAGAAATTTTTCAGTCTTCCTCTATGGTGATTGATCACCGTTGGTCTATCAATCATTTTGCAGATAAAGTTGATTGCTCCTGAAGGTTTTTAACTACTATCCCTATAAAAGGATTCTAGTAGATTTTTTTTGTGTTTTTATCCCCTTTAAGGGTTAATTTGGATCGTATTGAAATTTTCAACTAGGACATAACACACAGATGGATAATAAATTGATGCTGATGATTCCAGGACCGACTCCAGTTCCAGAAGCAGCTTTACTAGCATTAGCCAAACACCCCATTGGCCACCGTAGCGGTGAATTTAGTAGTATGATGGGGGAGGTGACAGAAAACCTTAAATGGCTACATCAAACTACAAGTGATGTATTAATGTTAAATGTCAGTGGTACTGGTGCTGTAGAAGCGGGGATAATTAATTTCCTTTCCCCAGGCGATCGCATTTTAGTTGGTTCTAATGGTAAATTTGGTGAACGTTGGGTAGAAGTCGGTCAAGCTTTTGGTTTAAATGTGGAAACTGTCAGCGCAGAATGGGGACAACCTTTAGACCCAGACCAATTTGCAGCTAAACTACAAGCAGACACCAACAAGGAAATTAAAGCTGTAATTATTACCCACAGTGAAACCTCCACCGGGGTGATTAATGATTTAGAAACTATTAACCGCCACGTTAAAGAACATGGACAGGCCCTAATTATTGTTGATGCTGTCACCAGTTTAGGCGCTTACAACGTACCTGTAGACGCTTGGGGTTTAGATGTAGTCGCTTCCGGCTCTCAAAAAGGTTATATGATTCCTCCTGGTTTAGGATTTGTTTCCGTCAGTCCCAAAGCCTGGGAAGCTTACAAAACCGCAAAATTACCTAAATATTATTTAGATTTAGGTAAATATCGCAAAGCCACCGCCAAAAATACCACCCCCTTTACTCCCCCGGTTAACTTAATAGTAGCCCTACACACCACCCTGGGAATGATGAAAAAGGAAGGATTGGAATCCATCTTTACCCGTCATGAACGCCAAAAAAATGCCACCCGTGCGGCTATAAAAGCCTTAAATTTATCTTTGTTTGCGGCCGACGAATGTGCTAGTCCGGCCATTACCGCTGTAGCCACTCCAGGCATCGAAAGCGATAAAATTCGCTCTTTGATGAAAAAACGGTTTGATATCGCTCTAGCAGGTGGACAAGACCATCTGAGTAATAAAATTTTCCGCATTGGTCACTTGGGTTTTGTCAGCGATCGTGATATCCTTAGCTGTATCGCTTCCCTAGAGGTTGTCCTCCCGCAAGTTGGTCATGAAAACTTCACCCCCGGTGCCGGTATAGCAGCAGCAGCGCAAGTTTTTGGTCAATAGTCATTAGGCTGGTACTGGTACTGGGTAATGGGTAATGGGTAATGGGTAATGGGTAATGGGTAATGGGTAATGGGTAATGGGTAATGGGTAATGGGTAATGGGTAATGGGTAATGGGTAATGGGTAATGGGTAAT
>NZ_JACJPZ010000059.1:0-23712 GCF_014696335.1 Dolichospermum sp. FACHB-1250 | reverse complement strand
TGCGACCATATATATAAGTTGGATTCCAGTCAAATAGCGATCGCAGGTGTATTTATAATTTTGGCAAACCCCTTGACAAAATTCTGGGTTTTGATTATAGTTATGTTAAGGGTAGAAAAGTGTGCGACCATATATATAAGTTGGATTCCAGTCAAATAGCGATCGCAGGTACTTGTAATTTTGGCAAACCCCTTGACAAAATTCTGGGTTTCGATTATATTCATGTTATGGGTGGAAAAGTGTGCGCCCATATATATTAAGTTTGATTCGAGTCAAATAGCGATCGCAGGTATTTATAATTTTGGCAAACCCCTTGACAAAATTCTGGGTTTTGATTATAGTTATGTTAAGGCTGGAAAAGTTTGCGCCCATATATATAGAGGTTATAGAGAGATTTGTTATTTCCCCGTCCTCCAGATAATAAAGACCACCAATTTATCGAACCATTGAACCACTTGGAAAATCCGGGAAACAGTAACAAGGGAAAAATCACAGAACATAGATCGAATAACTACGATAGAATAACTACTTTTCAGAAGACAACAAAACCCGAAATCCGTAGTAGTGATGACGAGCATTATACAAGCCTTGGTTACGCATTGAACAACGACAACAACCGGCAAAGTATAGCCATGCACCACCGCGCAACACCTTATATTCTCCAACAGGATTAATCAAAGCATCACCATTTATAGGAGCATTTATATAATTTTCTTCCCAGTCATCTTCGCACCACTCCCATACATTACCGTGCATATCATACAAACCAAAAGCGTTAGGGGGGAAAGTTCCTACATCTGTGGTTTGTTGACGATATTCCCCTTTTTGAGCAGCAGCATAGGAATAGTTGCCATCATAATTCACCAAATTCGGGGTAATACTTTGACCGAAATAAAAAGGTGTCGTCGTCCCCGCTCTACAAGCGTACTCCCATTGTGTCTCACTGGGCAACTTGTAGTTCTTACCTGTGTTTTCGCTTAACTTTTGACAGAATGCAACCGCATCATCCCAACTTACCCTTTCAACAGGACGATTATCACCCTTGAAGTGAGCGGGATTGTTGCCAATTATAGATTGATATTGCGCCTGTGTCAAGGGGTATTTAGCGATAAAAAAACTCTTAACAGTAACTTGGTGTCGGGGACCTTCGCTATTTGTTCTTCCCGCTTCATTTTCTGGTGAACCCATGTAAAATGTACCAGAGGGTATTTCTACCATTTCCAACATCACCCCATTTCCCAAATCTTCCACAAAGTATCTGGCTGCATGGTTGCGTTTTTTGATAATCTTACCATAAGCGTTGGTAGTGACAGTTTCAAAGTGGAAAATTTTTAGATTCTTGTCAATAGGGTTTTGAGAGACTTGAATATTTTGGCTTTCTTGTTTAATTCCTAAAAGCATAAACCATTCTTCTATTGATTGAGGACGTTTTTGATAATCTAATTCCATTCCTTTGAGAATAGCGTCATTCACTTTTTGACTAATATCAGCATTGTATTTTTGAGGTGGTTCTAGAGCAATGTTCATATCTAACATAATCTTAGCATTCAGATAAGTGTTAGGTAGAGGAATGAAAGGAGGTTTCTGAACTGCAATAATTACATACAATGTTGCTGCTAAAGCATAAATATCTAAAGCAGGAGTAAAATTACTTGTATTTTCAAATTGTTCAGGAGGTGCAAAAACAGGAGTTTTGGCATTTGTTAAACTCATCAATTCCGCAAAGTTGACTTCTCTGGCTAAACCAAAATCAATTAATATGGCTTTATTGTCAGATTCTCGCAGTAAGATATTCGCAGGTTTAATATCTCGGTGCAGATAATTACGACCATGAATATAACTTAAAGCTTCTCCAATGCCTTTAATAATTGATAAACCTGCACTTTCACTAAAAACACCATTCGCGTATAAATATTGTTCTAAATTTTTGCCTTGAACATATTCCATCACCATACAAGATAAACCATTTTCTTGAAACAGTTCAGGATACACTTTGACAATGTGAGGATGATAAAAGGTAGCTAAAACCATCGCTTCGGTATTGAATTTATCCTGTTCTTCAGTTAAGAAATTGGCAAAACCTTCTGTGCTTCCATATTTATCTCTATAACGTTGTTGGAGAAAAAGAACATTGAGACTTTTGATAGCTACTTGTGTTTTGCGTTTATGATCTTGCGCTAGATAAGTAACACCAAATCCTCCTTGTCCCAAAATATCAATAATTTCGTATTGTCCTTTTTTTAGTTGTTGTCCTAGAGTAAAATAACTCATAATTAACCATCATTAATGTAATTTCTCAATATCTGTTATTACAGATTCCTAATTACTAAGAAAATCAGACACAGTTTTTTGACAATATATCATAATTACAGCACAATTTGTGCCAAAATTTCCCTGTGAGGATATAGAAATATCAGTAAAAACCAAAAAACGCCGAAAAAAAGATTTTATGGTGTTGACAAAAAACTTTGAATATGTTATCCTTATCTTGATAAGGAAGAACTATCTACAATTAATTTCTGATTCCCCTACATAACTGAATCATCTAGTCAATCAGACACAGTTTTTTGATCATGTCTCATAATTACAGCACAATTTGTGCCAAAATTTCCCTGTGAGGATATAGAAATACAAGTAAAAACCAAAAAACGCCGAAAAAAAGATTTTATGGTGTTGACACAAAACTTTGAATATGTTATCCTTATCTTGATAAGGAAGAACTATCTACAATTAATTTCTGATTCCCCTACATAACTGAATCATCTAGTCAATCAGACACAGTTTCTTGAACACATATCATAATTACAGCACGATTTGTGCCAAAATTTCGCTTTGAGGATATAGAAATACAAGTAAAAACCAAAAAACGCCGAAAAAAAGATTTTATGGTGTTGACAAAAAACTTTGAATATGTTATGCTCATCTTGATAAGGAAGAACTATCTACAATTAATTTCTGATTCCCGTAGGTAAGTGAATCATCTAGTCCATTTGGTATAGTTAGATGGTTTTAAGCTTCAATTGTGACACATATGATTATGTTTAACTATATCTGACAATATTTCTGTTATTTAAACTAAATAGTATTTTTTATGTCTAACATAGACATAACAGAAGCCTGAGTCTTTGTCAAGTCTTGATGAATTAAATTATCCGAATTAGGATATCCGAGATGTTAAGCTTTACAGGATGAAGTTAAAAATAATTATGTAATTAGATTAGTGTTTGTAGTGTTTGAAAAAATTATGTATATGGGCGCACCATTCTCAATCTATAACATAAACATAATATAAATCTTCGGATTTGTCAAGTATTGAATAGTTGCGGATTTTCTCCACCCAACCGATAAAACCTTCATACATAAATGTAACCTATATACATAGGTGTGATATATAATATTAACCAATAAATTAAGTTTTTGTATCTAACGTAACAGTAACACTATTTAAGATGTGCTTATGATACAAGCATCAAAGTAAATGCTGATATTTTTAACTATAAAAGTCCAGCTTTAATCACAGCTTTTCTAGCCCAAAAAACAGCAATGAATAAACGTATCCGCCCTTTTTATCGCCTTCTAGCACTAGCTATAGGTTCAATGGTGTTGGCAATTTTCGCGCCTACAGTTGTCCAGGCCGCAGACCCGGTAACACTGGAATCCTTAGACGCAACAACCAAACAATTACAAATTTCTGTTGATACTACCTGGGTATTACTCACAGGCTTTTTAGTATTTTTCATGCAGACCGGTTTTTCGATGTTAGAAGCAGGTTTACTGCGCCAAAGAGGTGTAGTTAATGCCCTATTGGAGAACTTTATTGATGCTGCCCTCACCATTTTAGTGTGGTGGGCTGTGGGCTTTGGAATTGCTTTTGGTACAAGTAGTGGTGGGTTCATTGGTACAGACACCTTTTTCTTAAGTCAATTACCCGTTGACGGTGCTTTTAGTAATGGTAACGTGCCAGGAATAGCCTCCCAACTCAATGCTTACACTTTGTTTTTCTTCCAGTTTGCCTTTGCGGCTACTGCCAGTACAATTACTACTGGGGCAATGGCAGGAAGAACGGACTTTGTTGGCGACTTAATCTACAGTGGTATTATGGCGGCATTTAGCTATCCCCTCGTCGTTCATTGGATATGGAACTCCAGTGGCTGGTTAGGAAAAATGGGCTTTCATGACTTTGCTGGTAGTACCGCAGTTCACACCGTTGGGGGTTGGACAGCCTTAGTTGGTGCTTATTTACTTGGACCTCGTCCCGGACGTACTGCTTGGGGAAAAATTCCTCCCGCCCATAACTTAGGTTTGGCGACTTTGGGAACTATGATTCTCTGGTTTGGCTGGTATGGTTTTAACCCTGGTTCAACCCTGGGTACTGCTAATCCTGGCTTAATTGGTTTGATTACTCTCAACACTACCCTGGGCGCTGGTTCTGGGGCCTTAGCATCCTTATTTTATCAATACAAACGTTCAGGTAAATGGGATTTAGCCTATTGTCTGAATGGTTCTTTAGCAGGGTTGGTAGGTATTACCGCCGGTTGTGCTTTTATCGCACCCTGGGCTGCGGTTTTGATTGGTTTAACAGGTGGAATTTTAGTAATTTTCGGCATTGATATTATTGAATCATGCAAAATTGATGACCCTGTGGGAGCATTTGCTGTTCATGGTATTAATGGCATGATGGGTACACTAGCAGTAGGCTTTTTGGGTCAACCAGAATTGACTTTGAATAAAAAAGCTGGTCTGTTTTTGGGTGGCGGTTTTGACTTGTTGGGTGTGCAGATTTTGGGCGTAGTTGCAGTATCAGTTTTTACTGTTGCTTTTGCCTTTGTCATGTTCAGTGGGCTTAATTTTATTGGTAAGCTGCGTGTTAATCCTGAAGCTGATAAGATTGGGATTGATAAATATGAACACGGTGCAACTGTTTGGCCTGATGTTTATGACAGTGAGGAGTTTCTACAAGAGTAAAAAAAATACTCTAGAAATCCTCAAGTTGACCCGTAGTTGCGAAATTATCAATCAGAAAAATTAGATATCCGACTTCTTTGAGAAGTCGGGGATCTTTTTATTTACGGGCTGCTGGCTAACTACCGGGGATGGTAATATCTATGGTTGTTACCTTCGTGGCTAAGTTAGTTAATGGTTGTTTGATTCCAGTTTGATTTCCTACTACTAAAGTAACTAAATTTTCCGGTTTCAAGTATTTCTGTGCTACCCGTTTGACATCTGCTACTGTAGTAGAATTAACGGCTTTTTGATAGCGAAATAAGAAATCAGCCGGATAACCATAATATTCGTATCGCATTAACCGAGATAGGGTTTGACTAGGATTTTCAAAGTTGAAAACAAAGGAATTTAGCGTAGAGTCTTTAGCATTATTTAATTCCTTAGTCGTGACATTTTCAGTTTGTAACCGCTTGATTTCCGTTTGTAGTGATTTGATGAATTGAACTGTAGTTTCCGTGCGAGTTTGTCCTCCAGCAATAAACATTCCGGGATAGTCAAAACGGGGGTTCCAGAGACCATATACAGAATAAGCTAAACCTTGACGCGATCGCAACTCATTAAATAAACGTCCGCCAAAACCATTTAGAATACCATTCATGACATCCAAAGCTGGATAATCAGGATTATTGAATTTTCCACCCAAATGACCAATTAAAACACTACTTTGAGTGAGTTGGGGTTGATTAACAAAATATACACCACCTAAATTAGCTTGGGTGACTTGTGGTAATTGGGTTTTAGTAATTTCAGGACTTGGTTTCCAGTCACCAAATTTGGATTGAATGAGCGATCGCATTTTTTCAGGATTAAAATCGCCAACAATGCCTAAAATCAGATTATTGGGGTGAAAATATTGCTGATAAAACTTGAGTAAATCATCACGAGAAATTTGGTCAAGAGTTGCATATTCAACTGTACGCGCATAAGGACTTTTTTTGCCATAAATTAGCTTTTTAAACTCTCGACTGGCGATACTATTAGGACTATCATTGCGACGAGAAATATCACCACGAATTTGAGTTTTTTCCAAATCCAACTTGTCTTGAGCAAACGCAGGTTCTCGTAATACCTCAGTAAATAGCCCAAAAGCCATTTCTAAATCTTCCTTGAGAGCTTCAAAACCTACACTACCAACAGATTCCCCCATATCTGTTTCCACGGATGCGGCTCGTTGTTCTAAAATCTCATTTAACTCATCTGCGGAATGTTTTTGAGTCCCACCACTCCGCAAAGTAGAACCCACCAAACCAGCTAAACCAGCTTTTTGGGCTGCTTCCCAACGACTACCTGTTCTTACCAAAGCCATACCACTGACCAATGGTAGCTCATGATCTTCCATCAAATAAACTACCAAACCATTTTTTAGTACATACCGTTCATACTTGGGTAACTTAACCGCTGAAACCGGGGGAAACTTCAATTCATTG
The DNA here is from genome assembly GCF_014696335.1 of Dolichospermum sp. FACHB-1250. NCBI lineage: Bacteria > Bacillati > Cyanobacteriota > Cyanophyceae > Nostocales > Aphanizomenonaceae > Dolichospermum > Dolichospermum sp. FACHB-1250. The sequence continues at coordinate 17,281 of NZ_JACJPZ010000059.1, read as the reverse complement.
TAATACTTTGCTGTCGTTCCTGCCCAAGAAAAATTTAAATTTACGAAGAAACAAGCAACAACCACTACCAAAGTAAAAACAAATCTTTGTCCCCTAGAAAACTGGAATTTTTTGTTTTTCAAATCAAACCTCAACATACCTATCTTCTCTATTTTCAATTTTTTGAGCCTAGCTTTTCTCAAAGAGACATTTTCAAACTCTTCCTTTCTGCGACTCTGCGAATCTGCGTGAAATAAAACCTCAAATTTCATCCTGGTTGTTTTGACAACAACTTGCCAACAATGCGATTTTCTGGCGTAAAAGTAGCACGAGCTACTCTTTGAATATCCTCAGGAGTCACTGCTGCAATTTTATCCAATTGCAAAAACAAATTACGCCAAGAACCGGTTTTTACTTCATATTCTAACAACTGTTCGGCCATACCTGAATTAGAATCTAAACTGCGTAATAAATTCGCTCTAGCTTTGGTTTTTAATCGTTGTAATTCCACCGCAGATACAGGTTCAGTTTTCAATTTATCAATTTCTTGCCTTAAAGCGATCGCTACTTCATCTACTGTTTTTCCTGGAGATGTTAGGGCATAAAAGAACATTAAATTGGGATATTTATCCCCAGGAAATCCGCTATAACCTTCAGCATTTAAAGCTAAGTTTTGTTTTTCCACCAAGGACTTATAAAGTCTTGATGTTCTCCCGTCACTCATTAAACTACCGATGATTTCATAAACTGCATGATCAGGATCGGTAATAGCTGGAACATGATAACCTTCCAAATACCAAGGTTGAGTAGATAATTCTAAAGTAACTTCCCTAGTCGCAGTTTGTTGGGGTTCTATTGGTAGTTTTTGTTGGGGTTTAGGTTTAGCTCGATAACGTCCAAAATAAGTTTGTGCCAGTTTTTTCACTTCATTGGGGTTAACATCTCCCACAATAGCAATAGTTAAATTACTAGGAGCATAATAAGCATCGAAAAACTTCCTCACATTCTCCGGTGTTAAGTTGCGAATGTCTTGATCATAACCAATTACTGGTCGTCGGTAAGGATGAACTTTGAAAGCAGCATCTATGAACTTTTCTACCATCTGGCCGATAGGAGAATTTTCTACTCGTAAGCGTCTTTCTTCCAAAATTACTTCTTTTTCTTTATAAAATTCTCGAAAGACAGGATCTAAAAATCGATCAGATTCTAAAGACATCCACAATTCTAATTTATTCGCAGGAAAACTATAAAAATAGCGGGTAGCTTCTGAGGATGTATTAGCATTTAAACCCACACCACCAGCTTGTTCGACAATTTGCCCCATTTCGTTCTGTTTAACTAATTTTAGGGCTTGGGATTCTACTGATTTAAACTCGGTTTCTAACCGCGCTATTTCATCTTTTTGATTGTCGGCTTTGGCGATTTTAATTTGGTTATCCAACTTTTCTAATTTTTCCAGCAGCGGGGCCTCGGCTTTGTAGTCTTTAGTACCGATGCGCTTTGTCCCTTTAAAGGCTAAATGCTCTAAAAAGTGGGCTACACCCGTTTGTCGATCTGGTTCATCAATACCACCCACATCAGCATAAGTCAAAAAGGAAACTACTGGGGCTTGATGTCTTTCTAAAACAATGAATTTTAATCCATTATCTAAGCGAAATTCTGTTAAACGATTAATTACTTGTTCTAGATAAGGCTGAATGGAATTTTGGGGCGGTTGCAGGGCTATGGCCATTTCTGGTATCCACCCCCAAGTTAAGACTATCAACGCTAAACTAGTTGCTAATAGACGACGGAATGGGGACTTTTTAACGTCACCGGTCAGCAAATTTAAAATTGTCTGGTGCATAAGCAAAAGTTAAAGTAAGTTAACATTACTTGAAAGATAGAATAATTAACACAAAAAGAGTTAACCTTCTATGAAGATTTTTGTAATTTCTGCATCCCTCGTTGCACAATAAGACTACCAATCCTGTTTTGGAGATATCAAAATAGATATCAAAATATTATGCGAATTTTTAATTCTCCGCCATCATCAGAAGTCCAGACACGCACACGAATTTTGCAAGCAGCACAACGATTGTTTGCTACGAAGGGATTCGAGGGAACTACAACCCGTGATTTAGCACAAACCGCAGGGGTAGCCGAAGGAACCCTCTTTCGTTATTTTGACAATAAAAAAGCAATTTTGGTGGAAGTGGCCACTAATGGCTGGGTGGATATTCTCACAGATTTACTCACAGAACTCAGCGAAATGGGTAGTTATAAGGCTATAGCCCAAGTTATGCGTCGTCGGATGTGGAATTTACAAAAAAACACCGACATTATGCGTGTTTGCTTTATGGAAGTGCAATTTCATCCAGATTTGCGCGATCGCATTCAAACCGAAGTTATTGATAAAATGACAGATGTGGCTGAAGCATTTTTTCAAACAGCAATAGACCAAGGCATCTATCGTCAGATAGATGCCAAACTTGGCGCTAAGGTATTTTTAGGTTTATTTGCGATCGCCGGTTTTGCTGATCATACCCTCATAGAACCCAACGCCTCCCCCCAAGAAATGCAAAAAATGGCGGAAGGGTTGGCGGATATCTTTCTTAATGGCGTTTTAGCAAAGGAATAGCTAATTACCCATCGCTTGCGCTTGATGACTCCACTGTTGCACTAATTCAACTGCTGGACACAAATTGCGGCTGTGTAATGTTGATACTTGCAAGCGCATGACTTGTCTATGTAATCTATGCGTGGGAGTTTGCGCTAATTGGGCTATGGAAATAACACCAGCGTGAAGCAATATACCGCAATATTGAGTCCCCACACTGGGAACACGGGCTAAACCTGCTAAAACTACCCATTTATTCACAGAGTGAAGATCTACTTGCAATTTACCCGCTAATATTATTCTTTCTTCTGGAGTTTTTCCTCTTGTAATTAGTTCTTCTGTGGTATTGATACCACAATTCTTCAGTTGGGCTTGCTCTTCTGCACTTAATCCTGGTAAATCTTTAACAGGCCAATCAGACTTTTGGAGTAAACTTCTATTATTTGCACGGTTAATGGTCATTTTTCAGTTTTTAGTATGGGTTATTTATCTAAAAATTCAGAATTCACTTATACTCCTCCTCCCCCACTATAACACTTTTATTAAATCGCCATCCTTCTTTAGTCCGGCATCATTGACTTTAATTGATAAGTTAGCAAAAAAGAGGAAGAATTAGCAGGATAGGAATAATTAATAATTAAACTCAATACTTGAAATATTTTGAAATATTTTGAAATATTTTATAGTGTAGGGTGGGCATTACCCACCTAACTATAACTAATTAGCAACTTCAGCCATTTCAATTACCCGTCCGTCATAATCCTTAACTAAAAAATTCAAAGGCTTTTGATTGCGAATTTTGAACTTTAAACCCCGGACTTCCACTCGCATTAAAATTAATTCTAGACACTCATGATCAAAACAAACATGACGCTGCTGATCCTTTGTCCCTAAACTAGCACCTGTGATAATATGTAATTGAGTATTTTTTTTCAGTTGATACCATAGCCCGTCATTACCATGATTCACGTTACTGTTAGACCAACTGGGACTAGTAGACATATACAGCGGGTCAATACCTGTTGCACCAATGGTTTGCTCATAATTGTAATAATAGTGCAAAGGGACTTCCGCTACGGGTAAATCTAACAATCCTTCATACAACTGTCGGGCAACTTCTAAATCTGATACCATAACAGTATAAACTTTAGGAGCGCTACTCAGAAACATCCACATGGCACCAGCGTAAGCCGCCAGCAGCATAATCATAATCCCTTGGGTGGAGAATAGGCTATCCAAGGGCAGGGAAGGCAAGAATGAGCCTAAAGTTAGTGGACTTAGCAGGAACATTATGGAACTAGCTTCTATAACCATGAACAAACACTATCAAAATATTGGTATAAAGGAGGCGCTTTTAATAGCGTCTATTAAGACTAACATTAAGTCCTTGTTTCTAGTTTATCAATAATCTAGTAGTCTGATCTTAGTTTATTTAACTGACTTTCACATATTATTAATGATCGCTTAACCATTCATTGGTATATTTTAACAGTTATCTAATCCAGAGATTGTGAAAATTCCCTACTTTCCCCCTACTAATCACCCATTGGTAAAGTCGCTATTTGATCACAGTGAGCAAGAATTACTGAGTCTGTTTCGACAATATCCAGATTCTGGCAAGTATTTTACAGTGATTTTTTGCCGTTATAGCTCGATATTAATTATATACTTTAAGTTGGCATTCGGCGCGATCGCCTGTACAAGCCGATTATTGGTTTGCTCTGGGCGGCATATATTTTATTTTATCAATTAGGTAAACTAGATTTAAGCTCACAGGACGACTTAACCCTACAAAACTGGTTAATTGAAATGATGGAAGTTACCAGTTATCTAGAAGAGATTTATCGAATGCTAGAAGCTGAATTACCTGCTGATATTCGGGCTATTTATTTAAGCGAAAATTCAATTTAGTTTCCGCCGTAATTTCTTGATTAACTATTTATTATAAAATAGGACTATTTACTATCAAGCCATAGCATGAATTTAAGCAATTGTAAAAAATTCCCAGTTTTGACTTCTGATATCGTCCTGTTTACCTGTTTATCCATTACTACAGGTGCAAAAGGAATTGAGATGATAGAACAAATTCACTATCCTTTAAATAGTTCCCCAGGGCAATGATCATGAGATTTAGCAGATGAAGTGCTAAAATAGGAAATAAGTCATGTTTACTAATCAAAGACAACTATGATACTATAGTCAGCAGGAGGATAAAAAGTCAAAAAATAAAAAATTCACCCAATCAGACGATAGATTACATAAATCAAATGATTATCATCAGGTTTTGTCTATAAAATAGACTCACTAATTTTTGTTCCTCAACTTTTTTAATCATGATTTTTTACATAGAAATTCCCTTAATTGGCAAAAAAGTTAAATATCCATTACGTTGGTTAATCGGTTTAATTGCTAGTGGTGTTTTAATTGTAGGAACAACAGCCACTATCAAAACCATCCAGCAAGGAAATAAACCACCAGATATAACTAAATTGACTGTCCCAGTGGCGGCAAAAGATATAACTGTTCGCATTACGGCTAGTGGTAAGGTCCAACCAATTCAAAGCGTCAATATTAGTCCTAAAAGTTCTGGACTGTTGGCAGATTTAAATGTTGAACAGGGACAAACAGTCAAGAAAGGACAAATAATTGCTCGCATGGATAATTCGGAAATTAAAATGCGAATTATCCAATACAAAGCTAATTTAGAACAGGCAAAAGCGCAGTTAGCCGAAAGCCTAGCGGGAAGTCGTCCCGAAGAAATTGCCCAAGGAAAAGCCCGTGTAGTCCAAGCACAGGCTCAATTAGCGATTATCCGTGAGGGGAATCGTTTACAGGAAATTCAACAAGCACAGGCTCAAGTAGACTCGGCAAAAGCTGCTGTAGAACTAACTCAATCACGGTTAAAACGTTATCAAGATTTAGCAAAAAATGGGGCAATTTCTCAAGATAGTTTAGAACAATACATCAGTGAAAATAGAAAAGCAAAAGCCAATTTAGAAGAAGCACAAAAACGATTATCCTTACTGAAAATTGGCAACCGTAACCAAGATATTCAAAAGCAACAAGCAATAGTTAATCAGGAAAAGGAAGCTTTAAGAAAATTAGAAAATGGTAGTCGTCCCGAAGAAATTGCCAGATTAAAAGCAGCAGTAGCTAGTGCAGAAGCTCAATTAAAACAACAACAAGTACAATTAGAAGATACAATTATCCGCGCTCCTTTTGCAGGCGTTATTACTCAAAGATACGCGACAGTGGGGGGTTTTGTTAGTCCTGCTGTTTCTGCTTCCAGTAGTGCTTCTGCTACCTCAACTTCTATAGTAGCTTTAGCCAAAGGATTAGAAGTTTTAGCAAATGTTCCTGAAGTGGATATATCCCAAATTAAACAAAGACAAAAAGTAGAAATTACTGTTGATGCTTATCCCGATGAAATCTTTCACGGACAAGTGCGTTTGATTGCTCCTGAAGCGGTAGTTGAGCAAAATGTCACCTCATTTCAGGTGCGGGTTACTGTTAATAAAGGGTCTGAAAAATTGCGTTCAGGAATGAATGTGAGTGAAGTGACATTTCTTGGTAATAACATCCAAAACGCGCTGTTAATTCCCCAAGAGTTAATTGTTACTCGCAAGGGAAAAACTGGAGTATGGTTATTAGGTGAAAAAAATCAACCTGAGTTTAATCTAGTCAAAATTGGTGCGAATATTGATAACGAAGTTCAAGTTTTAGATGGTCTTAAAGCCGGAGATCGGATATTTATTGACCTACCTAAAACCAAGGAAAAGGGGAAGACAGAACAGAGTAAAGAAAATAAAAATTAAACATTAAACATAAAACATAAAACATAAATTATGGACATTTTAGAAAGCGTGAAAATGGCAACTACCACCTTATTAGCTAATAAGTTGCGGAGTAGTTTGACCATGTTGGGAATTATTATTGGTAATGCCTCAGTTATTGCTATGATTGGGATTGGAGAAGGGGCAAAAATATTTACAAATAAACAATTTCAATCCTTAGGACCTAATACTTTATTTGTTATTCCCGGTAGTCCAGGAACTCGCAGTAGAGCAACAGGAGTACCGAGAACTTTGGTTTTACAAGATGCTAAAGCGATCGCTAAACAAGTCCGTGCAGTCAAAGAAGTTGCTCCAGAGATTAATAACCGAATTACAATCACTTATCGCAATCGAAATACAACAAGTACGGTTATCGGTACTACTCCTAATTATCCCACAGTTCGTAGTTTAGAAATTAAGGAAGGAAGGTTTTTTAATGAATTCGATATTAAACGGAGTAAAAGAGTAGCAATATTAGGTCCAGATTTAGCCAATAAACTATTTGATAATCAAAATCCTCTGGGTCAGAAAATCCGCATTCAAAATACTACCTTTCAAGTAATTGGTTTAACCGTAGCCAAAGGTTCTTCCTTTGGGAGTAACAATGATGATACCGTCTATATTCCCATTAATACCATGTTTAGTCGTTTAGTGGGGAGAACATCCCCTTTTGGTATTAATATTGCCATGATTTCTGTATCAGCGAATGATGAAAATAGTATATCAGCAGCAGAGTTTCAAATGACAAATTTACTGCGTCGTCGGCACAAAATTATCCGCGAAGATGATTTTACCATTCAAACCCAAAAGAACCTCTTAGAAATCAGTAATTCAATTACCGGAGGATTGACAATAATGTTGGCTGCAATAGCTAGTATTTCCTTATTTGTGGGTGGTATTGGGATTATGAATATTATGCTAGTTTCTGTGACTGAACGTACTCAAGAAATTGGACTGCGTAAAGCTATCGGTGCAACGCAACAGGACATCCTTTTGCAATTTATGATTGAAGCTGTGATATTATCAGTAACTGGTGGTTTAATCGGCATTATTTTAGGTGGTGGTAGCATCATTTTAGTGGGAATATTTAGCCCTTTTCAATCTACAATTTCCCCAGCAGCAGTTCTTTTAACTGCGAGTGTTTCTGGTGCTATTGGTTTATTCTTCGGTGTCGTTCCGGCACGTCGTGCGGCTCAACTTGATCCCATGGTAGCACTAAGAACGGCGTAAAAATAATTAAAATTACAGATTTAGTATCGGTTTAACCATGAATTATCGGGGCAACCACGGGGGGTTTGCCCCTACATAAAATCGCCATTTTGTGGATTACAGAATCGGTGTTCTAGTCATCGCATTTTTAATTAAAATTCACACAAACAGCAATCTCTATGCTACAATGACAGTCTACATGAGGATAAATCTTTATGGCTAATACTCTGACTTTTAATAATACGAATGTTCCCCAAGCTGCACCAGAATCAGCAATTATTTGTTTAGAGGATATTTTTAAAGTTTATGGAATTGGAGATATAGAAGTTAAAGCACTTAATCAAGTGAATTTGGTGATAGAAAAAGGTGAATATTGTTCGATAATGGGTCCTTCTGGTTCGGGGAAATCCACAGCCATGAATATTATCGGTTGTTTAGATCGTCCTAGTCAGGGAAGTTATTATTTAGATAATTTGAATGTCGCGCAAATGAGTGATACAGAATTGGCGCATATTCGTAATAAAAAATTAGGGTTTGTCTTTCAACAATTCCATTTATTAAACCAATTAACAGCCTTAGAAAATGTCATGTTACCAATGGTATATGCTGGTGTTAAACCTGGGGAAAGAAAAGAACGAGCCACAGAAGCATTAATCAAGGTCGGTTTAGAAAAACGCCTCAATAATAAACCTACCCAATTATCAGGAGGACAACAACAAAGAGTAGCGATCGCTCGCGCCATTGTCAACCGTCCCGTTGTTCTCCTGGCTGACGAACCCACCGGCGCACTTGATTCTCATACAACTCAAGAAGTATTAGATTTATTTAGTGAACTTAATAGCAGTGGGATTACTGTTGTTATCGTCACCCATGAATCAGAAGTTGCGCGTCAAACTAAGCGCATTGTTTGGTTTCGTGATGGTGAAGTTGTTCATTCTCATCTTACTCCCAATGAATTACATCAGGTTGTTATATCTTAAATTTTGGTATTGTTGAATTGAGATATGAAATTCTAGAATTGAACCTTTTTTTAAAACTCTGACCTTTGCGTAAGACTAAAATTCATCTGCTTAATCAACAATACTGTTTTACCTTCTACCATTTTTTTGTCCCTGGATTATATTTTGGATAGGTCTAATATGATGAGGAAGGTTCTAATTGCGGTTAAATATTGCAAGATGGAAAGTTATCCCCTGGATTATGGGAACGACTTGGTTATGTTTCCTATCCAGTTCCCTAGCGATCAGGCCCTACCAAAGTCGCGCCTTCACTAAGGAGGGAACATTTACCCCCCAAATTGAGGGAGCTGCTGTTGATAAAAATGGAAATTTATATGCTGTGAGCTTTGGACAAAAGGAAACGATTGGTCGGGTTACTCCAGATGGGGTTAGCAGCTTATTTGTTAATATGCCCAAGGGTAGTACCGCTAATGGTATTCGGTTTAACCGTCGAGATGAGATGTTTGTCGCTGACTATACAGGACACAAGGTGCTGAAAATCACTCCAGAGGGAAAGATCAGTGTGTTTGCTGATGAACCCAAAATGAATCAACCAAATGATTTGGCTATTATGGACAATGATATTCTCTTTGCCAGTGATCCCAATTGGAAAGAGGGTACGGGTCAGTTGTGGCGTATCAATAAAGATGGTAAAACTGAACTCTTGGAAAAAAATATGGGAACGACCAACGGCATTGAAGTGTCACCAGATCAAACCAGACTTTACGTTAATGAAACTAAGCAACTTAGAGTTTGGGTATATGACTTAAATTCAAAAGGTGAAGTAAGTCACAAAAGACTACTACATCAATTTTCAGATGGTGGTTTAGATGGAATGCGTAGCGACATCATGGGAAACCTGTATATCACCCGCTGGGGCAAAGGAGAAGTTGTCAAAATGTCTCCCGAAGGAAAAATCCTCAAAACCATCCGACTCATTGGTCAACAACCAACCAATATTGACTTTGGAGGCCAGGATGGACGCACTGGCTTTGTGACTATAGCCGATAAAGGCAATATAGAGACCTTTCAAGTGGAACATCCGGGCAGGTCTTGGAAAATGCGGCATCGTGCTAAAAATGCTAATTGAAAAAATCCTTGATTCGTAGGTTGGGTTGAAGCACGTTCACAAAGTGTGGCGAAGCCATGACCCGACAAATGCGTATTTGTTGCGCTGTCGCTTAAACCAACCTACAAAAAATGGCGAAGGTATTGAGAAAAAGGAATAGCTTTCTCAGAATTTTAAGGAAGTGGGTTCAAGCCAGTCTAATCTTTACGTGGTTAATCTTTTCAATATCTGCAACCCCTAAACCCAGTGCCGCAGCAATCATTATATGCTGCGGCTGGCGCATATCAAATCCTTCTTCCTCCGAGGTTGTTCCTCCCGTAATACCTGTTTGTTTGGCTGGAGATTGGACTCCCATTCTCCCGGTTTTGGCCACAGGAGGTAGATTCATTGCAGCACGCTTGGCATCAATGATTTGCCACTCAATGCGATCCATGGCTACTGGATCTGTAGCAAAGAGCAGGGAGCGATAAGGCCAAGTATAGGGCGAATCCTTTTTACCAAAAGGACCCTTTTGATACACTCCTACCAATCCATCCATAATGTTAAGCACAGTCTTTTCTCGAATGGGCTGGAGGGAACAGATAGTAGGAATGAAAATATTACAGGCGTTAGTTTCCGGTTTTGCATGACTGCGGGCGACATTATTAACTAGTCCATGAGAGAGGTTCTTCAAAGCACCAGTGATACCAGCGGAACCATGATCTTTGAGTACGGGAATATTAATTAATTTGTTAATTTGCTTGGAGACTATATTACAAAGATGCGATCGCCGGGTACGATCATCTTTGGGGTCGTGAAGTTTGGGATCAATAAGTTCCATATAGGCGTAAACTTCTGGATCGTATCCCTTAATATCAAGTTGAACATCGTCATACTTTTCTACTGCACCTCCACCCCGCACACCATCCGGGAGATGTTTTTGGTAGCCAGCTTTAGCCCACATATCGCCATAGCGATCAAAAATAATTATATCTTGTGGTTTAACACCAGCAGACTTCAATCCATCAACGACTTCATAAATTAAGACATGATTAGAGATAGCCAGCGGTGCGCCCACTGGGTTAACCTTAATTCCTACTACATCCCCACGCTCAAACATGGAACGCCAGGAACTGACATTATCTGCTGCACCTGTTAACTCCATCATGCCACGGGCAACCATCTGGCGAACTGGTTCACGACGAAATTCACCATTAACTACAGATTCAATATGCCCGACTTCCACAACCCGTCCGGGGAAGGAACCTGGGATACCTAATCGTGAAATTACTGGTGTAGCTGTTGCCAGAGAAAATTTGTGGAATATTCCCATCACACTACCCGCCCCTACTGAGAGTGTTCCTAATAAAAGCTGACGGCGGTTAATGTTTAAGAAGTTATCAGAAAAGTTACTCATACCTTAAAAACCAGATATCTGATTGGGGTGAAACTAGCGAAGATTAGCAATAAAGGGTTTCTACCTTGAAAAACGTAGTTTTTTGAAATTACAACATTTCCCTGACTGAGATACACCATTAGCGGGCAAGATGCCCGCACCACAAGAGTTTTATCATTAATATCTGTACCTCATAACACCGGAAATTGATCTTCTTGTTAAAGCTCAGAACTCAGACCAAAACCTAACTATTGACGCACTCATTCACAAAAATCACGAAAAATTGGGTTTGAGATTGTCAAATAATCAGGCTTGATTCTTACACAATTAGCAAGAGATTACTATCTATCCAAAGGTAGTTGCCAACAGTTTGAAATGACGGGATTTTATTTGTTAGTACAGACTATGGTTAATTTCTACGGTGTTTAAGTCCTAAGCCCTAATTACTATGAAACAATTGAAAAATTTTCAATACAAAAAAATACTCAATGCTGCTCTTTTATCCCTATTAGTTATATTATTTATACTTTTTTCATCCCTGACAGCATTTGCACGTAGCCAACCATTTTATACTATTTTTTACATAAGTACACCAATAATCATTGATGGCAAATTAGATGAGCCAGGATGGACGGCTGCGCCGGATGTAGGGAAATTCAAATTTCCCTGGTGGAATTCGGGGAAGCAAGAACAAACAGTCAGTAAATTGCTGTGGGATAATGATAATTTATATGTATCTTTTATTGTTGAAGATGCACATATTTGGGCAGAACAAACTCAGCGTGATAGTGCAGTTTATGAGGACGATTGTGTAGAAGTGTTTACAGCACCGAATGTAGATAAACCCCAGGTCTATTTTAATATTGAAATGAACGTGCGGGGGGCATTTCTAGATCAATTTCATCCTCAAGGTCCAGTACGGCCATTCACCTCCGCATGGAATGGTGAAGGCATAAAAATTGCTACCTCAATTGTCGGGACGCTAAATAACGACAGTGATACAGATAAATATTGGATTTTAGAAGCGGCGATTCCCTTCAGCAATTTTGCTAAGGTAGCCAAGAATACACCACCCAAATCAGGAGAAATTTGGCATCTCAACCTGAACCGCTTAGGTGGTAAAACAAATCCACAGCATAGCCAATGGTCTTCGGGCCAAACTCCAGACCCCCAATTTCATGTTCCCGAAGATTTTGGCCGTGTGGTATTTTTAAGAATGGAGAGTCCATTTTGGCAAAGATAAAATAAATTTTGGCAAAATAGGTAAAGATTGTAGAGCCGAGAATCCCTACCCATTGAACGTCTATGACCAATATTTTGTGTTCCTCAAAATGAATACTAGACCCGAATCTATCCCCAACTGGGAAGAAGAACTAGACAGTGCCATTTTTACCTTTGACGATATTCAAGCGGAACTTAATTACAAACAAGCCAAAACCGCATTACGAAACTTAGTGAATAATCTGGATCTTTCTCCTGGGGAAAAATTAGGTTTAGAAGCTGAAATTCACGATTTGGAAACTATGCTAGATAAATTAGAAAGCATGGTAGTCCAAATTGCTGCTTTTGGGATGGTAGGACGTGGTAAATCTTCTCTTCTTAATGCTTTAGTTGGTGAAGAGGTCTTTGTTACTGGTCCTTTACATGGTGTGACTCGTGATGCTCAAATGGTAAATTGGAGTATTAGTGAAGAAGTTTTGGGAACTTTGAAAGCTACATTACCTAGCAACGGCCAATCTCAAGTGGAATTAATTGATACTCCCGGATTAGATGAAGTAGACGGTGAAACTCGCGCCGCTTTGGCTGAACAAATCGCTAAACAAGCTGATTTAATTCTGTTTGTGATTGCAGGAGATATGACTAAAATTGAACAACTAGCTTTATCTCAATTACGAGAAGTAGGTAAACCGATAATCTTGGTCTTTAATAAAGTTGATCAATATCCTGAAACTGACAGAATTACAATTTACGAAAAAATTCGAGATGATAGGGTACGAGAATTACTTTCACCAGCAGAAATTGTCATGGCTTCCGCTGCTCCATTGGTAAGAATTGCAGTACAAAATTCCGATGGTACTAGGAGTGTAAAATTACAAAAAGGTAAGTCGCAAGTTGAAGAACTAAAATTAAAAATTTTGGAAGTTCTCCACCGTGAAGGTAAGGCTTTAGTGGCTTTAAATACTATGCTGTATGCTGATCATGTCAATGAGCAATTGGTACAGCGTAAACTGATCATTAGGGAAGAAAATGCTAATCAGTTAATTTGGAAAGCAGTAATTACTAAAGCATTGGCGATCGCCCTCAATCCTGTTACAGTAGTTGATATATTAAGTGCTGTCATTATAGATATTTCCTTAATTTTAGGTCTATCTAAACTTTATGGTATCCCTATGACAGAAACTGGTGCTGTCAAATTACTCCAAAAAATCGCTGTGAGTATGGGTGGTATTGGTGCTAGTGAACTATTCGCAAATCTTGGTTTAAGTGGTTTAAAAACTTTGTTAGGAATCTCAACAACAGCAACCGCAGGAATGACAATTGGACCCTATTTATCCATAGCTATTACTCAAGCAGGAGTAGCTGGTGTCTCTTCTTATGGTATCGGACAAGTTACTAAAGCTTATTTAGCAAATGGTGCAAATTGGGGACCAGATGGACCAAAGGCAGTAGTTAATCAAATTCTCTCAACTTTAAATGAAACTTCGATTTTAAACCGCATTAAAGATGAATTATTGATCAAAGTTAAACTGAGAAAAAAAATCTCAAATTAATCTCAAATTAATCTCAAATTTATGAATATATCTTATGAGTAAAAAATATCCTGATTTTCGTTTAAGATGGTCAAATTACATGACATTAAATCATTATGTTCAGGGAAGAAGCTAAGTGGTTAGCAAATATAATCTATTCTCTCAATCCTAACAGTGTATTCCCTATGCTGAATATTGGTAGTTCTAACAAAAAATTTAGAGAAGAAGAACAACCCTGGATTGATGAGTTATTATTCAAACCTGCCAGAACAAAAGGCTACTCAGTAATTCATACGGACATAAAAAATGATATAGGTGTTGATCTCGTCGGAGACTTATGCAGCCTTGATTTTTTAAAGAAACTTTCAGAAATGAATATTCAATCTGTTATCTGCTCCAACCTATTGGAACACATCAATAACAGAGAAGAAATAAGTAAAATTATTAGCTCTATTGTCCCTAAAAATGGCTATCTTTTCGTGACAGTTCCCTATAAATATCCTTATCACTGCGATCTTATTGATACAATGTTTCGACCCAGTATCCAGGAATTAAGTAGCCTGTTTCCCGATTTCAAAATTGTCAATGGGGAAATTCTCCCAGGAGGTTATTTAGTAAAATCTACTACTACTACGCCCATATTGTATACACTAGCGATGTTGATTCGACTTATGTTACCCATTTACCAACCATTGCGTTGGTTTGATTCTCTAAAATATGCTTTATGGCTATTCAAAGATATTTCTGTTAGCTGTGTTGTCTTAAAAAAAGTTAATTAGGGCTTGCTGATAGCTTGTGTGGTGTCTCTCGTTCCCGCTCTCCAGACTGGGAATGCAGTCCTAAAGGTTCTACCTCCGAATAATGAACCATGAAGAAACTTTCAGTGGTCAGTAGCATCAGTATAAACAAGTCGGTTCTAAATGTGTAATTTATTTCGTAGGATGACTGAAAATCCCAAACATTGCGCCTTTGCGTCTGGGCGCGAAAAATAATTCATAACTTTTGATACCAGAGATACTCAACTTGTGCAAGAAATGGGAAATCTGTTCTTAATAATGAATTTAAGGCAAAGGTGGAGTCGTTAGGTGCTAACCTAAGAGATGATATCGCTTGATCTGGGGTCTTAAAGAACCCACTTGTGAAAAACAGCTTCAATCATTTAGGCGCAGCATGGTCACCACCGCAGAAAAAACAAACATTGGGTACATTACCCAAATCATTGGTCCGGTTGTAGACGTTAAATTCCCCGGCGGTAAATTACCCCAAATCTACAACGCTTTAACTATCACTGGCACAAACGAAGCTGGACAACAACTGAAATTAACCGTTGAAGTACAGCAACTCCTGGGCGATAACCAAGTCCGGGCTGTAGCTATGAGTACCACAGATGGTTTAGTCCGTGGTTTAGAGGTTGTTGATACTGGCGCTCCAATCACTGTACCCGTTGGTAAAGCTACCTTGGGACGGATTTTCAATGTTTTGGGCGAACCTGTAGACAATCAAGGTCCGGTAAACGCTGAAGCATATCTAGCTATTCACCGGGACGCTCCTAAATTCACAGAGTTGGAAACCACTCCTTCTGTGTTTGAAACCGGTATTAAGGTTGTGGATTTGCTAACACCCTACAGACGCGGCGGTAAAATCGGTCTGTTCGGCGGTGCTGGTGTGGGTAAAACCGTGATCATGATGGAATTGATCAACAATATCGCTACCCAACATGGTGGTGTATCGGTATTTGCTGGTGTGGGTGAACGCACTCGTGAAGGTAATGACCTTTACAACGAAATGATGGAATCTGGAGTTATCAATAAGGATAATCTCAATGAATCCAAAATCGCTCTAGTTTATGGTCAAATGAATGAGCCACCCGGAGCAAGAATGCGGGTTGGTTTATCTGGCTTGACAATGGCTGAGTATTTCCGTGATGTGAACAAGCAAGACGTATTGTTGTTTGTTGATAATATCTTCCGCTTTGTCCAAGCTGGTTCTGAAGTATCGGCGCTCTTGGGTCGGATGCCCTCCGCTGTAGGATATCAGCCTACTTTGGGTACAGATGTGGGTGCTTTGCAAGAACGGATTACCTCTACTACAGAAGGTTCTATTACTTCTATTCAAGCTGTATATGTACCTGCCGATGACTTGACCGATCCTGCTCCGGCAACTACCTTTGCTCACTTAGACGGAACAACTGTATTATCTCGCAGTTTGGCTTCTAAAGGTATCTATCCTGCGGTTGATCCTCTGGGTTCTACTTCTACTATGTTGCAACCTGGCATCGTTGGTAGTGATCATTATGATACTGCACGAGCTGTACAATCTACTCTGCAACGTTACAAAGAATTACAAGACATTATCGCCATTCTTGGTTTAGATGAATTGTCTGAAGAAGACCGTCTCATTGTCGCACGGGCGCGGAAAGTTGAACGGTTCTTGTCTCAGCCTTTCTTTGTCGCTGAGGTATTTACTGGTTCTCCTGGTAAGTATGTGAAGTTGGAAGATACCATTAAAGGATTTAAACAAATTCTTTCTGGTGAGTTGGATGCTTTACCTGAGCAAGCTTTCTACTTGGTAGGTGATATCAACGAAGCTAAAGCTAAAGCAGAAAAGCTCAAAGGCTAATGGCTAATGGGTAATGGGTAATGGGTAAGAAGTTCCTCCCAATTACCAATTACCAATTACCAATTACCAACCATAAGTAGAAACTAAAGAATATGACTCTGACCGTTCGTGTAATTTCCCCAGATAAAATCGTTTGGGATGCTGAAGCTGATGAAGTAGTTTTACCTAGCACTACTGGTCAGTTAGGTGTCCTGAGTGGACACGCCCCCATGTTAACAGCTTTAGATATTGGTGTTATGCGTGTTCGGGCTAATAAAAATGCCAATTGGCAAGCGATCGCTCTTTTAGGTGGGTTTGCTGAAGTTGATGAAGATGAAGTGACAATTCTAGTCAACGGTGCGGAACGTGGTGACTCAATTAAACTTGAAGAAGCCCGCACTGCTTTTAATGATGCACAAACACGCCTAAATCAAGTTACACAAGAAGATCTTCAAGGAAAAATCCAGGCTACAAAAGAACTTAAACGCGCTCGCGCTCGTTTTCAAGCTGCTGGTGGTTTGGTGTAAATTTAATTACAACTGCTGGATTTTCAGGGTGGGCTGTTTGTCCACCCTATTTTATTGGTATTTTATTTTAATTTCATTAGCTTTACAGCAGTTATCCGTTTATGAAGTACAGATATTAATAATAAAACTCTTGTGGTGCGGGCAAGATGCCCGCACAAAGTGTACCTCACTCAAGCCGAACTTGCTTTATCTTTTAGATACAGCAGTTATCCGTTTATGAAGTACAGATATTACAGCAGTTTCCGAAGTTATGAGGTACAGTTAGTAATAATAAAGATAATACTGTCATGAAAGCATATTCAGTGGATCTCCGAGAAAAAATAGTTGCAGCCCATATTGAGGAA
>NZ_JACJPZ010000058.1:0-24787 GCF_014696335.1 Dolichospermum sp. FACHB-1250 | reverse complement strand
GAAATAGTTGATAAAGTTATTTCTGTTGCTCTCGATTTGATGAATCCTCAACATTTAAAAAATTGGTTCACTAATTGTTGTTACTGTACCTCATAACACCGGGAAGTGCTGTAAATATGCGTGACTTACAACTCTTGTAGAGACGTTCCATGGAACTTCTCTACATTCTTTTCTGGAGATGTCTAATTGGTAGCGATCGCTGTGGTACATTGTCTGATAGCTTACAGGATGTGATTGATCATTTTAAGCGATCGCTTTCTAGTATCAAACATTAATTATTTAAAAGCTTCAATCTGATCTAAATAAACATTAATTAACTAACTGATGATCAGCCACTAAAATTTCAATTTCTGGCCAAACTCTGGACAGGAGTGAGTGAAATTGACGTTTTCGCACATTCCCAAAGCGTAGATGTACTACTTTAGGCGGGAGTAAATCAACCATCATGCGATCAGAAAAATCTGCATCTTTGGTAACAATTACCAGTTTTCTTTCTTTCGCATACTGCCATATTTGGGTATCACTTGGACTGTCACCTAAGATGGAAACATGGACAATGAGTAAAGATGGGGTAAATTGAATTTTCACGGGTAGATTTTCATCGAATAAAAACCCATTCATGCGATTTTTCTCACTTCGTAGTGATTCCCCATCAACTTTGCTGCAAATTGAATACAAGCATAAATATCTTCTCGTTGTAGAGAGGGGTACTCTTCCAGAATTTCCTCAATTGAATCACCAGCGCCTAAAAACTCCATAATTGTTTGTACAGAAATTCGAGTATTAGTAATAATGGGTCGTCCATTGCAAATATCTGGATGAATAGTTATTCTGCTTTCCATTTTGTTTACTTCTTGTCGTTATTAGTTAATTGTAGCATTTGTCTGATAGCGTGGCGCAAGCTATATGAGGATTTCCAGGATTTACAGGATGAGGGATCTATTTGCAGATGAGGTTGCTAATTTGACGGTGATTAATTGGTAGCGATCGCTGTGGTACATTGTCTGATAGCTTACAGGATGTGATTGATCATTTTAAGCGATCGCTGGTTATCTTATTCAAGAATTATTTGCAGGTGACACCAATAAATTATTGCAGCTAAGTAGGTAAACGGAAAAAAACCGACATAAGTAACGAAAAGTAAAGTTACCCAAAACCGTTCGGCTGACGCTCACGGCGAAGCCTCTTCCCAGTTAAGAGTTCCCTTGTCATAACGACAATTTTTAACGCCAGCCTACTTAGATCAACCTTTTATAGATATTGAATTAACGGCTTTTTTAGAGCAAAGTTTAGATATCTTACCAGCATCAGAAGTAGAATTACTGCATTTTCTAGCTGGTCAAAAAGGGTCAGTTTTACTAAGTGAACTGGAAAATAGTTATCAGGTTTATGAGCCAATTGTTAGTAGTATTCAATCCCTAAAAAGGCGTTTCCTTCTTTCTACTCAACAGATAAATGCAGAAGTGAGTTTAGAGATTTCATCTCTGATTAGGAAATTTTACCACAAACTAGATTATAATTAAATCCCTAAACTCCCGACTTTTTCAAGAAGTCAGGGATCTAAATTCTAAATTAGATTTTATCTGGGTCAATATTTAATTCTCGCAACTTTGCTGCTAACCGTTGAGCTTTTTCATCAAACATTGCTGCTCTTTGGGCTTCAATTGCTGCTCTTTGGGCTTCAATTGTTGCTCTTTGGGTTTCAATTGCTGCTCTTTGGGTTTCAAATTCTGCACTTTCTTCCGGTGTAGGAACTAAAGATCCAGTAGATGTAAAATACCTTAATAAACCCTGAACAATTCCTAAATATAAACCTAATTCTTGACTCCATAAATGTCCCTTTTCATTAGGTTCTACAGGTTGATATTTACCATGTATTAAATAAAAACCTGCAAATTCTAAAGTATAGGGATCAAACCAAAAATACTCAGGTGTGCGGAAAATATCTTGATAAAGTTCTTTTTTAGTTTCTCTGTCAGTTTTCGCTGTGGTTGGTGAAAGAATTTCCACAATCAGGTTAGGATATTTACCATTTTCTTCCCATACAACCCAACTTTTTCTAGTTTTTCGTTCTGTTCCTAACACCACGAAAAAATCTGGACCTCTAACATCTTTTGATTTTTTTTGATGGGGACTATAGTAAATACTGAGATTTCCGACAGCATAAAAATCATTTCTCTCTTTCCATAACCATTTGAGAGATTTTATTAAGAGCATTATTTGTTCGAGATGCAGTTCTGTTTCCACGGGAGGTTCATCACTATATAGGTCACTGGGTGGGAAAATTATCTCTTCTGATATATCTTCTAATGTGTTAGATGGGGATTCTGGTGCTTGAGTAATCATCATGGTATGATACCAAGTAGTTATTTGTTGATTATAACATGACTGCGAAAATGTTAAATTATACCTACACAACACAAAAAATTTTAATTATGTTTATGAAAATGTTACGATATCAGTGGTAGTAGAGGAAAACAACGATGAAAAAAGCATTGATGATCAAAATACTCATTTCATCCCTAACTTGCTTAAATATATTTACTCCTCATCAGGTTGCGGCTCAACTGTTACCGCAACCTTGGGTGACGGTGGGAAGTAAAGATAGTGAAGTTACTTATGGTGCGGGTGTTAAAGTTTTAGGTTTTGGTGTTGAAGTAGGAAGGGGTCCTGAAGGTGCTATGGGAGGAGATTTTTTAAAATTCTTGAGTTTACCATTTATTTCACCTTATGTCGGAATTGGTTGGTATTCGGAAGATCAAGGAGTGGCTGTTTCCGGTGGTGTACAAGTAGTCACTAGCGATCATGTTTTTCTGGGTGCTGGTTACAATTCTGTGCGAGGAGTTAATGGTCAAATCGGTGTGAAATTTTAGAGGATGTTTGGGTTTTTTAATTCTTTTTTTCAATCTCCTTGTCGCCCGTTAAGCCTTCTATTTCTTCTTGAGTAAAAATAGGAGGCCATAATTCAGAAACAGCTAATTCCCAACCTGGAAAAAGTTCTGGTAAAGTTAAAATATCGCCATTATGAAAAACTATTGCTTCACCTTGAGAACGATAAACTGTTACAGTTTCTTCATCAGGATCAATTAAAATTCCAATAATTGCACCTAATTTGATCAAGTTGAGAATCTTATTTTTTAATGTTTTAATTCTATCACTTTGAGATTTAATTTCTACTATTAAATCTGGTACAAGTTCGCCAAAATAACGGGGACTTTGACGCAGACGTGCAGCACTGACAAAAGAAACATCGGGAGCGGTGAGGTTGCTATCAGGTAAAATAAAACCTCCCGCAGAATCAAATACTCTTCCTAAACGACGCGGATTTACCCAAGCGAAGAGAAAAGCAATTAAACGACTGCTAATTTCGCTAGATACAATATCTGATGGACCCACAATAGAAATTCTCCCGTTTGTTAACTCAACATCGTAATCTAAACCAGCTTCACTGAAAGCGGTTTGCAGTTTTTCTACATCTTTAATAGTCATGATTGGCATAAAATAATACTCCTAATATACAAAGTTGGGGTAATTCAACCAAACACAATTTGATTTGAGATTTGCTTAAATTGTATCTGGATCAATATTTAACTCTCTCAATTTTGCGGCTAACCTTTGAGATTTTTGATTTGATATTTTCGCTTTTTCTGCTTCCATTGCTGCTCTTGTTGCTTCCATCTCTGCGGTTTCTTCCGGTGTAGGAACTAAAACTCCTGATGATGTAAAATATCTTAATAAACCATCATGAATCCCTAAGTATAAACCCAATTCTTCACTCCATAAATGTCCTTTTTCGTTAGGTTGTAAGGGTTGATATTTGCCACTAATTAAATTAAATCCTGCAAATTCTAATGTATAAGGATCAAACCAGAAATAATCAGGTGTACGGAAAGTATCTTGATAAAGTAGTTTTTTAGTTTCTCTATCAGTTTTAGCTGTAGTTGGTGAAAGAATTTCGACAATGACATGAGGATATTTGCCATTTTCTTCCCACACTACCCAACTTTTTCTAGTTTTTCGTTCTGTTCCTAACACTACGAAAAAATCTGGACCTCTAACATCTTTTGATTTTTTTTGATGAGGACTATAGTAAATACTGAGGTTTCCGACAGCATAAAAATCAGTTCTCTCCTTCCATAACCATTCTAAACATTTGAGGAGGAGAATAATTTGTCGTAAATGCAGTTCTGTTTCCACGGGAGGTTCATCACTATATAAGTCACTGGGTGGGAAAATTATCTCTTCTGATATATCTTCTAATGTGTTAGATGGGGATTCTGGCGCTTGAGTAATCATCATGGTATGATACCAAGTAGTTATTGGTTTATTGTAGCATTAATTGTCTGAAATGGCTAACGCCACGCTTCGCTATCAGGATATCCAGGATTTTAGGATTTACAGGATGTAATTTATGATTATTGTGATGCGATCGCCCCAAAACTCCAGTTAAAATGATCAGAGTGACTATCCACGCATAAAATCAAGGATTTAGTGCGGAGGCTTCTTTGCACACCGCTATCTTCAGGTAAAATCATCTGTTGCTTATGAAACCACAGAATTATTAATCCTCTTAGCCCTCTTCCATAACTGTAGGAAACATGACTTGTAAAAAGCCGTAAATACTACTCCTGTTTTTCTTATTTAGATAAATTTAGTCTATAAAATCAATCCACAAAAAGTTATCCCATATAACTAAATCACCAAACATCACAAATTAACAACCATCTCAAAATCAGATATAATAAGACTTTTACTACTTGCAGTTATCTATAAACAATGTTATTATAGAACATAATAAAATCCATTTAGTCTAAAAATTAAACTCTCTTAATTCCCCAACTAAAAAACCTATATTTAAGGCATCTTTCCAGCAACATTATCAAGTTCGGAGTAATCCCAAGAGTGCATTTGACGGAAAGGAAGACCCATCTTTTGGAAGACATACTTCTCTTTCACACCAGAAGCAACTAAGTCTGGCTTCAATGCTTTGATAAATTCTTCAAATTCGTAAGCGGTAACGTCGTCATAAACGATAGTTCCGTTTTCAATGTAGTGAGTAGTACGTTTATAGTCGTCATTATGAGCGAACTCATAACCAGTACCAATCATCTTCATTCCTAAGTCTTGGAAAGCGGGAACAACGTGACGGGGACGTAAACCACCAACCATCATTGCCACTGTCTTACCTTCCAAACGGGGGCGATATTTAGCAACGATCGCATCCATGGTAGGTTGGTATTTAGCGATTACTTTCTCTGCGTTTTCTTGAATCTTAGCATCAAACTTAGAAGCAATTTCGCGTAAAGAAGCAGCAATCTTGGTAGGACCAAAGAAGTTATATTCTAACCAGGGAATATAAATTTATATTCTGAAAAATATCCATATATAAGATTTTTTATTCTGCTATTTCTAAATCAGCTTATTTATAGATTAAAAATAGATTAAAAAATATTGTTTCTGCATCTAAAAACTAATTATCACCTCAAATTAATTCACAAAATTTGCTTAACCTTGGCTTAAAATTCCCAAATTAATAAAATTGTTTATCTCCAACAGTTTTTCATTTTGATAGATGAATATAGACTTTTCCAATCTAATCAAGTACACACCAATTTATACCCTATTCCCTAGGAGATTGGGAACTGCTATAGTCTATTTCCATACTTCAGCAATTTGATATTTTGCTAAAGTTTGTCTTAACTGTTTGATCTCAGCTTTTAACTGGAGATTTTCTTGTTTTATAGCTTCGATATCATCCTTTTTATCCACAGCTTGTTTAATTACCTTTTTCCGGTTTTCTAAACTAAACCACTTTTGATAAATTTCTGTATGAATTTCTACAGAATGTCCTAAATTATCAGCAGCAGCCTTAATTGGTACTGCCATAATATGCGCTCTAATTGCCCAAGCATGACGCAAATCATAAGGACTAAAGGGAATATCTACACGTCGAAACCATGAAGAACAATTAACTCGAATAGTATTAATTTCTGTATAACTACTTTTTCCAGAAACTTGGCTATTTAAAAGTTCTAAACATTCTAAATTTTTTAAATCAAATAATTCAACCCATTCGGGATATAAGGGTAAAGCTTCCCGATATCCGGTTTTAGTATCAGGGTGTACTTTCCAAGTGTGATCTTTATTTTCAGGATTAAACCACCAACTAATATCAGGATTTACAAATAACTCTCTAGGACGTAAACCATAAGTAGCTAACATTCCATAAACCCATTGCCACATTTTCCAACTTGTTAAACAATCTCTTTTAATTGTCCCTTTTCTCGTCAGTGCATAATTGGCAAATGATTGATAATATCTGACTATATCCTCATCACTAGGAATATCTCTCGGTTGACTTTTTGGTTGTTTATTTTTGATTCCTTCTAAAGTAAAGCTAGTTAAGTTAAGTGTGGATCTTAATATCTTTAAGCTTTTAATCGTACTGTACTTTGCATACTCATTATTTAACTCTTGTAATTTTTGATCTATTGCTGATTGTGTCAAAACTGTATCCAATCCGACTAGCCTTTTTAGATGACTGATATAATAAGAAAAAGTGTGTTTACTTTTTTCTGTGAGTTTGTGAGTTTTAAAATATTGAGTTTCAAATTCTGCCAATATTTCACCAATAGTTTTAACTGGATCTTCAAATTGATCAGCGGTTTGTCCTAAGTATTTATCATTCCATGTAAACTGTTGACGAGCAATTAATTTACCTAACTCATGAGCTTCCTCTTCTGCTGTTTTTAAACCATCTAAATTAGCAGGAATATTTAAAGAAAGTTTATATTGTTTTCTCCCAGTTTTTCTGACATCAATTTCACCAGGTTTTAAAGGTAAGGAAGCCTGTAATTGAATAGTACCTCCACTAACAACTAGTCCGACCTTGATCTTAGCTGCTTTTAATCGAGATTTGACATCTACTAAACCTTGTTGAAATTTCTCTTCCAGATGTTGCCGAGTAGCTTTCATTTGTGTCTGCGTTCCTAAATAGCTGCCATCGGTAGATGCTGGTGGTGTAAAATCGGTAAAAATTTCCTGTAACCCTTTTTCTCTCATTATCTTAAATTTGGATTAAAATTTAGTCCATTTAGAACAATGAGCAAATTAAACAAAGTTATATATAGACTAAATTCTGGTAGATTTAAGACACATTATCATAGTTTAGACAGGGAATACCATAAGCCTCTTCCATGTGACGGCTGATATAGTTCATAGAACGATAGCAGTGGATGAGGTTCATCTTCACGTTTGGTGTCATCAACATTTCGTTGATTGTACCGTCACCAGACCATTGTGCAACAACACGCAAACCGATTTCTTCTAATAAAATCCGGCTGGCCCAAGCGTCACCACCGATGTTATAGTCACCAATGATGGCTACGTCATAGGGAGTACCTTCAAACTTGAGTGTACCGTCTTTCTTGCCTTGATCTGCTCTGGGGAATACCCAGTCACGAATCATGTCGTTAGCAATGTGGTGTCCTAATGATTGAGACACACCACGGAAACCTTCGCAACGTACGGGAATAACTGGCTTACCGATGGTTTTAGATGTCTTCTTAGCTACTGCTTCGATGTCATCACCAATCAAACCGATAGGACATTCAGATTGAATAGAAACCCCGCGATTTAAGGGGAATAATACATCTAATTCTTCAATTAATTTAGTGAGTTTCTTGTCACCACCAAATACGATGTCCCGTTCTTGGAAGTCGGAGGTGAAGTGCATAGTACCGAAGGTATCAACACCTGTTGTACCTAAGTAGTAGTTACGACGACCAGACCAAGACCAATAACCGCAACCTACAGGACCGTGGCTGATGTGGATCATGTCCTTGATAGGACCCCAAACCACACCTTTAGAACCTGCGTAAGCACAACCACGGGCGGTCATTACACCGGGTAAGGATTTGATGTTAGATTTAACACCACAATCGGTTTTACCTTCTTCGTGAACGTTTAAGTGCTTCTCGCGCTTTTTAGCAGCTTTTTCGGGGTAAGCTTTGAGAACTTCTTTAATTAGTTCTTTTCTTTCTTCAACAATCTTCTTGTTGTCTGGAACTGTCATGTCTGGCCTCTTCTGGCTTTTAAAGATATTAATTGGGTAGGGATGGGGAAATTAATCCCCAAGGGCAGAAAGGAAGGTAAAAAGGAGGTAATGTAGAGTTTTCCTTTTTCCTATTCCTTAATTACTAAATACTACTTGGTAGCAGCAGCGGGTTTACCGATGATTTCAGCGTGCTTGGTGTCATCATCAAGAATACCAAATTCAACCAACAATGCTTCCAACTCATCCATTTCGATAGGTGTGGGGATGGTGAGTTTTTGGTTGTTGATGATTTTCTTCGCTAATGCGCGGTATTCATTACCTTGAGTGCTATCAGGTGCATATTCGTTAACGGTCATACGACGCAATTCTGCGTGTTGAACGATGTTGTCGCGGGGTACGAAGTGAATCATTTGGGTGTTCAAACGTTCAGCTAAGGTTTCGATTAATTCGATTTCGCGGTCAACCTTACGGCTGTTACAAATCAAACCACCTAAACGTACACCACCGGAGTGAGCATATTTCAAAATACCACGAGCGATGTTGTTTGCAGCGTACATCGCCATCATTTCACCTGAGGTAACGATGTAGATTTCTTGTGCTTTACCTTCACGGGTAGGATGATTGATATAATCTAAATTCGCGTAAAGTGTTTATTTTCTACAATGTTTACTGCGATCATTGTCAGAAATGGACAGTTTTTTTATCAGGGTAAATCTAGGGTATGAACAGATCACAGGAAGCATTTACCGATTTTCAACCAACAGCTATGACCGACGGGGGATATTTAGGTAGAATGCAAGCAGTAAATGACCAAGAAATTTACATCAAAACTAAGTTACGGACGGAATTAAAAGCGGTAAATACTAGACTAAAAGCTGCTAAGGTTTGTGTTTATATCCGAAAATCTGGTAATTGCTTACAGTTGAGAAGTACCCTACCTATTAAACCAGGGGATATTGATAAAAACGGTAGCGGTACAAAACAATATGATATTTCTTTGGGTATTCCCTTTAATTTTGATGGTTTAAATACCGCAGAAGAGGAGGCTTATGAACTAGGAAAGTTGATAGCTAGAAAACAATTTCAATGGACGGATAAATATTTAGGAAAAACCAGGATTAAAGCCAATTTACAAAATATTAGTGACCTAATTATAAATTTTGAAAAAAACTATTTTCAAACTAGAAAACGTACTCTAAAAAGTGAAAATACTTTTAATAGTTATCTATATATTGCCCAAAAGCATTTACCTAAAGATAAACTAGCAATCAATGCTAATTTTATTGAAGCTGTTAAATTTTGCCCATCATCTGATAGTGTCAAAAACGAGTTAATTAAAGTGATTCGGGTGTTATGTAAATGTTCTGGTTTAGAAGTTCCAGTATTAAATAATTTTAAAATCCAATCTACTGCTAAAAGAAAGCGGGATATCCCAACAGATTTAGAGGTTGAGAAGGAATATTTAAGGTTTGAAAACTATGCTTCGAACCGTCCTACTAAGTTAATAAATAGGGAAGATCGGAATAATTGGAAATTATGGAGATGGGTATATGGAATGTTAGCAACTTATGGATTAAGACCATTAGAAATTTTTGTTAACCCGGATTTAGATTGGTGGTTATCATCTGATAATACCATGAATACATGGCGGGTAAATGAAGAATGTAAAACAGGTGATAGGGAAGCATTACCATTATATCCCCGTTGGATTGAGAGTTTTAATTTAAAGACTGATCGGGAAGCAATTGAGTTATTAAAAACAAAAATTGCAGATAAAATTACCAGTAAACAAATTAATGCTGTGCGACATGGTACAGATAGATGGTTTAGATTTGTAGAGATTCCTTTTCAACCCTATGATTTACGTCACGCTTGGGCAATTCGAGCGCATTTGATGGGGATTCCTATTAAAGCTGCGGCTGATAATTTGGGTCATTCGGTGAATATGCACACTTCAATTTATCAGAAGTGGTTTAGTTTAGAAAATCGCAATGTGGCTATTGAGGAAGCTATTAAAAAGAAGTCAAAGGTGGAAGAGTTACAAGAGATGGTTATTGACCTTGAAAGGGAAAATGATCGGTTAAGAATTGAGAATGAACGATTGAAGTTACAAATGGGACACAGTTTGATGAAAATTGAGTTACAGCAGATTTCATCTTCATGAGGTAGGCTTTTTGCGGGCAAGATGCCCGCACCACAAGAGTTTTATTATTAATATCTGTACTTCATAATGTCGGAAACTGCTGTAAGATAACAGTTAGCCTCACGCAGAGATGCAGAGGCGCACTGACTACATATTTTTGATCTTCATCTGACCACTGAATTAATATACTGTAATGATAATTCATTTAGTTACTCTTCTTCTAGTTCAGGAATATGTTCATTTTCATAGTTTTCAATTAAAACTCCGATGACTTCCATGAGGGATGCAAGAGGATGGTTTTCATCTTCACCAACTTGATCTATCAGAGAATCTAGTATATCAACTAAGTGTTCATATTCCTGCTCTGTGTGAGGAACAAAGACGTTTTCCGCAATGGATGACCAAGCATTAATGGTTTGTTCAAGGTTTAAAGTTTGCATTATTCTTTCCACTTTCCTTCATCATATTCTGAATGTGTTAGCACAGCACGGATATAGATTTTTTGGCGGTTATAATGAATTGCTGCAATTAGTCTAACTTTGTTACCACCAATATTAAAAGGTGAGACTTTTTAAACCTAAATTTATTTCCCCATGTTCCAGTTTATCAGCAATTACACGCAAAGCTAATGCTTGTACATTAAATATTGCTTGTTGTTGAGTTAAACCATAAGATAAAACACCGGGAATTTCTAAAATTTCTGCTATCCAATGTCCATCTTCTTCTTGTTCTACTTCAATAGTGAAGTGATTAGGAATTGAGTTTTTCATTTTTAACCTTGTTGTATATGATTTAATTTTTCTTGATATTTTTAAGTTTTATTTTTTAAGTTTTATAAATATCACCTCTAAAGCCTATTTCATAAATTTGTAGTTCATCTTGTTCTATATCCACTGTAAAAATAATCCTAATTTTACCTACCCGCATTCTTAAAAAACCTTGCCATTCTCCTTCTAATGTTTTTATATCAAGTTCTCCAGATGGTACTAAACCAGATTCTTCAACTGAATTTAACAATTGCAATATCTTATTACGTACTTTTTCTGTATCTTTATCTCAAAGTTTCTTGAGAAATTTCAGCGCATTTTTACTGAAGTTTAGTTCCATTTCGCACCCAATCTGTCATATTGATAAAATCATCTTGATCATAATCTGAAGGTGATCCAAATTGTTCTTGAATTTCCTGCATTTCTTTGTCACTAACACGAGGTATCAAAGCCAAACAAAGAGCAAGTCTTTCTTTCTTTAATACTTCTAGCATTGTTTCTCTTACAGTTTCTTGAATAAGAGTTTTAAGTTCTTGGATTTCCATGTCTATTCCCTATCTATTGAGTCAGATTGTTAATTCACCAATATTTTAACACTCATATCTATACTAAGTTACTTCTTTTTAACAAAGTTATTCTGTTCTTTCGCTTTAAGTTATTAAATTTCCATAGTATTCTCCTTGAGAATATAAGTATTATATTGTTTCTATGAGTCAAAGTTAATGTTAAATAAGGCATTACACTGGAAATACCACTACGCGAACGCTAATACTTTCAAACCACAACATCGAAAATGCGTTTATTTATAAACATCTCCTCTTGCACCAATTGTGAAAATTTCAACTTCACCAGATTGGGTATTAGCTGTGAAAACTATTCTAATTTTACCAATACGTAATCTATAAAATCCTTCCCACTCTCCTTTCATTTTTTTAATATCAAGTTCTGTAAAGGGAATAATTGCTTGTTCTTCAACAAAAGCTAGAAGTTGAGATATTTTTTCCTGAATTTTCTCAGCATCTTCAAGATTTGCCTTTTCTAAAAATTTAATAGCATTCTTACGGAATTTTATGGCCATGTTTTACCCACTCTGTCATATCAATTAATTCTTCATCTTCATAATCTGATGGTGAACCAAACATTTCATCTAGTTCTTCTTGTTCTTCGTCACTTACATAGGGTATAAGGATTTGACAGAGTAACATTCTTTCTTCTCGCAAAACTTCGCGGATACTTTCTTTAATTATTGCTTTCAGTTCTTGGATTTCCATGAGCATTATCCTTGAGAATATAAGTATTATACCGTTTTTATCGCATTTCGACAACCCACAACATCAAAAAAATAATATCTTCATACAACAATAGATCCCTGACTCATTCAAGAAGTCGGGGATCTTGGTACTTATCAATCTTTTGGTAATCCCAAATCTGGTAAATTATTAACGATTTCTACCGTCTCTAAACTCACAGTAATTATCTGTTTAATTAACCTGACAATATATTGTTCATCATCAAGACGATTAGGATCATTTGTAATTTCACTGCGCTTATCTGTGGTAACTTGATATTGATCTATTATCCAATCTAAGGCCGAACGGTTGCCTAAACGATATAAAAATACTGCTGATGGTATACCTGTTAAGGTGAGAAAGTCGTTATATTTGATTTGGGTTTTATCTTTAGATAGGCGCATTTTTTCTACACGCCAATCAATGGGTAAGTCTTTATTTTCTAGGTGTTTCAGGTGATATTCTGGTTGTTTTTCATAGTTAATATGAATTTCTGCTAGTCGTTTTCCGGCTATGACAAAAGGATGAAATTGGGGCGCAAAGGGAATGCGGGGAAGTTCTCTTTTCAGGTTGGCTGCGTAGCGTTCCCGGTAGTGGGGATGATGTAGCACTGCATAGATATAATAGAAGATATCCCATTTAGTGATTGTAGTATCTTGGTAATGGTTTTGATATTGTTTTAATGCCCAATCTGTGATATTTTCTTGGCGGTTTGTTCCATTTTTATCGTAGGTGTAGAAGGGGAAACATTGTGTACTACAGCCAGAACTGCTTAAATGTAAATCACCAATATAATTGGTAATGATGACCAAAAATGGCTTTTCTGAACTTGATCCTGTCAAGCAAATTATAAGATTATTTTTTTGTGTTTGGGTTGTCGGAAAAAAATTCTGTTGAAGAGTGGGAGCATCAATTAATAAAGTATCAAAATATAGAAACTTTCTAGTAAAAGGTCTCCACTGGGAGTATCGAATTTTATCTTCATCAAATTCTGCATAATTATCACGTCGAAATTTATCTAATAAGAGAGATGACCATTTTATCTTTTTTTCATCGTTAGTAACAAATTGAAGAATATCCTTTGGTCTATTTCCTCTTTTCCAGCGTTCAAGTTCAGTATTATAAGTATCACAAAAAAGCATTATTTTTGTTTTAATATCTTCTAAACTATCAGCATATACCCAATTATCTCTATTAGTTGATACACCGAGAGAATATTTATAAAAAATTACATTTTCTATATTCATTAAACTTGATTTAATTGCCTTTGCATCCTGAGAACCAATCGCTATAAATTCATCAAAATCATGTTTAATCCCTTCGGATAACCACGAATTTTTTCTATCTGGATTAATTTCGATCCATTCAATATTTTGAATACTTAATTTGGTATTTAAAAAATTATATTTTTCCTCTTTTCTCCAGAATTCATCAACACTTGCATAGTAAATATTAAATTTGCCTTGATTTTTGTGTTTTATTAGGATATTGATAGAAACACCAACCTGTATTCCAAAAACATTATGAGTTGTTCCAGAAAGTTTAGGATTTTTACGTACATTCCCACCTAAATCCAAACAATAAATTGTGTTAAACTCTTTTTCCAAATGCTTTCTTATACCATTAAAGGTATTTTCTTTAATAAAAGAATTGTTTGAAACAAAACAAATTATTCCTTCATCGCTTATTCTATCAGATGCCCAACGAAATGCTTTTATGTAAGGATCAAATAATAGTTTTCTTGTAGTTCTTGCTAATGATTGACAATCAGCTATATAAGTTTCTTTGATTCTCTCATCTAATGCTGAATGTTGTCTATTCTTATTCAAATCCATTTCATTTTGTTGATTAGCATTATATGGTGGATTACCAATAATCACAAAAATTCCTTCTTGTTTCTGTTTTTCAAGTCTTGCTGTATTTTCAGGAACAAAAAGCGATAACTGACGACTTTCAGCTAATTCAAAAGTATCTACATAACAAATACCCTCAAAAGATTTATATTCTCCAGCTTGCTCAAAATACTCATGCTCTATATTCATAGAAGCAATATAATAAGGTAATAACATTACTTCATTACAATGTAATTCATGTTCATATTTATAAGGTAAAGCTGATTTTTGAATTTGCGCTATTTCTCGCATTATTCTAATAATAAAATTACCTGTTCCCACAAAAGGATCAAGAATATGGACACCTTTATCAATTAAGGATTTACCAAACTCTTTTTGTAAAATATTCTCAACACTTTTGACCATAAAATTAACAATCGGTTGAGGAGTATAAACAATTCCGTGGGTATCGGCAACTTTTACGGAAAAACCTTGAAAAAAGCGCTCATAAATTTTATTGAGAAAATCCTGTTTTTGGTAAAAATCATCAATGGTTGCTGCGGTTTCTTCAATTGCACCATAAAACCGATCTAAACTACTTAAAAAATGACTGCGACTAAAGGATTTAGAAGTTAAAGCATTAATTACTTTTTCAATTTCCACAGCGATGATATTGCGTTGAGCAAAATCAGGATTATTAAACACATTTCTAAAAATGCGCTCAGTTAATAAATGTTGAATTAACATTTCCTCAACCGCTGCTTCTGCAATATTAGGATTAATTGATTGACGACAAAGTTTGAAAAATTCGGCAAAAGCATCAATAAATTTTTTATTTTTCTGGCTTTGTTCTTTAATTAATCTTAATAATGCAGTTGCGTGTTCTTCTACTCGCAGTCCAAACTCATCAGCGGCTTTTTCCCATTGTTCAATTGCGGGAGGACGATATTCAAAAATTTGTCTTAATACATCTACTAAGTTTTGGGGTTTGGTAATATCTTCATCCATTACCAATTTACCATCTTGGTAAAGAATTGCCCTTTCTGGTTGTTGAAAAATAATATTATCTTTGGGATAATCAATAGCTAGTTTTTTCTGGACTTCTTTTTTTAAATTATCTTTACTGTCTTTAGCTTCCCAATAAGCACGAGCTAAGTTATAACTATCAACTAAAGCCCCATCAACTCTTTTTCGTTTTTTAATCGCATATTCTTGTACTAGAGTCCATTTAAACTGTTGACAGCAAGACTCAAGCAACTTTTGAAAAGCCACTTTTACCGCAGTTTCATGGACAACTCCCAGTTTTTTGAAATTTTCTAATTCTTCGTAATATTGCTTGACAGGTTTATGGGTTGGTTTGAGGTTAAGACTGGACATATAATTAAAACTAGTTTGTGGTTATATTACCACATTTTACTTTTGCTACGGTAAGTTAGATAGGAGTGAAAATTATCCTAGGGACAATTTATGAATTGTCCCTACAAGGGTTTGGTGGTTATGCAGATTTAATTACCACCAGATGTCTATTGTTCATGAGCTAAACGCTGTCTCGATTTTAAGGTTTCTCTTAATAAGTACCTAACCCAGCTATCTAAATCTGCCCCAAATTTATACTCATCAAGCAAAGCTGCTTCTAAAAAACCCAGAAATATTTGAACTAAATCAGAATTAGTCAGTTCTAGATAGCGATTAAAGAAATTTGATTCTTCAGGCCAGTGAGGTAAGGTTTTATCTCCTAAGCCCATATCTTTCGCTAATTCAATTAGATCATGGTAATCTGTGTACCAGATATTCTCAGATCCCATATCAGGAAATATCCTGGCGTTATTACCAAGGTATACTATTACTTTCATAAGACTATCAGTAACTCGCTGTTGTTCTGGAGCAGAGTAATGTTCTTCGATAGCTGCTCTCAAACTCTGTCCCAATTGATAAGCTCTTTGAAAAGTTATCTGTTTATCCCTTTCCAATTGGTCTTTTGAAGGCTTTTCACCCTGAAAATATTCGCTTTGAGGCCAGCTGTCATGATTTATTCGCGCTGCATCGAATTCAGGATTATGAATACCAAAAATGAGCGTCTGTAGTAGGTTGAAAAGTGACATAGCAGAATACCCTCAGATCTAGACCTTGATTTAACAAATAGTATAGACTAAAACTACCTATATAATTAAGTTTATAATTAAGTTTTTACTAACAAATTTGCAAAAATACTTACTTATAGCATCATATACCATGATACTGTGTAATGTAAATTTCTGGTTAAATTTCTGGTTGGAGTGCGATTAGATTATATCTACTCAAATGCCTGTTACAGCAAGTAGCTTTGAGTGAGGTACACTTTGTGCGGGCATCTTGCCCGCACCACAAGAGTTTTATTATTAATATCTGTACTTTGTGAATATCGGAAACTGCTGTAATATTTTGGTAGCTATTAGCTATAAAATTTAGAATGGTTTTAATAGATAGTATAGATAACAGAAAAGGAGTTCATAGGAAATTATGATAGTGTATTTACATTCAACTTTTAGAACTCTCTTGAAAAATCAGTAACCCATTTATCAAAAATCATGTATACCCCTTGACAATAGGGACAAAATAGGGTAAACAAAAGCAGAAAAACAAAACAAAAACCCCATTTACCAAAAATTTCCCAGGGCAAAAATAGGGCATAAAAAAACAAAAAACCTCAAACAATTGCACCAACAAAAACCCTGGAAAAAACAGCTTATTCTTCACGGATAGGCATAGCAAAACCACCACATACAACGTCACCTAATACGTCGTAAGATACGAAGTCTAAATCTTGGTAAGCACCGTTTTCTTCTAGGAAGTTAATAGCGGTGATAATACCACGACCAGCGCAACCTACACCGGGTTCTGGACCACCAGATTCTACGCACTTAACACCACGGAAACCGGTTAACATGACTTCGTGGAGTTCCAAATCTTCAACAGCGCCTCTTTCAGCAGCCAAGTGTAATACGGTGGTTTGAGCTTTGGAGTGAAGCATCAAACGAGTAGAGTTATATTAACAATATGGGCAGTATGAGGAATAATCATGAAAGCAGGTTATGTGAGGGTTTCCACCCGTGAACAGGATGAAGGCAATGCTTTGGAGCAACAAACAGCACGAGTAGAAAAGGCAGGGGCTATTGTCATCTTCTCAGATGTTGAGTCCGGGCGCAGCGACAAGAGAAAAGAATTTAATCAAATGATTGCTCAGTGCAAACAAGGGAAGATTACTGAAGTCATCTGCACTAGAATTGACCGACTAGGACGCAGCGTGGTGGGGATTCACAAAGCGATCGCTATCTTTGAGGAGTATCACGTCAAACTCACGGTTTTGGATGCCCCTGTTGACCCCTCCTCCCCCTTTGGGTGGTTTTCTGTGAATCAGATGGCTGGTTTGGCTGAATTTGAATCTAGGCTACTGGCTAATCGCATCAAAAATGGCATGAGCTTTTTTAGAGAGCAGAAAAAAGCTTCTCCCCGTCCACCTTTTGGGTATTGTCGCGTGGATGAAAAGTATGCTCCTGATTTATCTGAGATGAATGGAATTAGTAAATGGGCGATCGCACACAAGACCATTGAATATTTTCTCGGTGATGGGTCTACATTGAGGAGTACGGCGCAATATTTACTGCAAACTTATCATCTCAAGTGGACTGCTGCCGGACTGCGTTACTGGCTTTTAAACCCTGTACTAAGAGGGTGTACCGCCTATAATATCAAAGGCAATTTAAACCAACCTGAGAACTGGGATATTCATGAAGATACTCACCCACCTTTGATTACTGAGGATATATACAAACGCATAGTTAGAAAACTTGACGAGAATAAATCTAAATACAGCTACGGTAGGGATAAAAAAGAAACAGAGATTTTCCCACTAGCGGGGCAGATTATTTGCGCTGACTGCTGTTACAAATGCTTTTGCAAGAAACGAAATTCGACATATAGAGTCCGCTGCAAAAAACATGAAAACATGGGCAATGATTTTTGTAGCAACAAAATTAGTACCTATCTACCAGATATTATTTTGGCAGTGGATCAAGCCTTAGTAGAACGGCACAGGGAAATTAAGGAATATGCAATTACAAATTCAAATGTAGAAACACAGGATAGCCCTGAATTGATGGCTAGACAAGAACAACTAAAGGCACTGAGACTTTTACCTAAAAACCCAATAATTCAAGAGGCGATTGACCAAACAATTTTAGAGATAAATAAAATCAAACAAAAAGAAACCGTAGTCAACAAAATCAACAGCGAACTATTTGATATTCTTTCGTTTTGTTGTAGCAATATTAATTTTTGGGATGAAACACCCTGGGCGGATAAATCTTTAATATATAAAGAATTAATTGATTACGTAAAAGTTGCCAATGGTGAAATCAAAGAAGTCAAACTGCGGGTTTAAGCAGCCCTTGAAGTTCTACTTCAAATTCTTCCTCTGATAATAACATTAATCTCTTTCTGGTATCAGGATCTAAATACCGAATCCTATACCATTTTTTAGAGACACGAATCAATACTTGAGTCGCTGTTTCCTGCATATCATAATAAGTGAACTCTTGTAAATAGCCTAGCTATTTTTTGATATTTTTGTCTGTTGATGATGAACAAATTTATTTTATTATTCAGACACAAAATTAAATATCAAATCAAGTTTTGTGTTTCTCAAGAATCAAGAATCTTATATCGTTTTGTATGACTTATTTATCAGTATTCTCTAATCGGTTAGTATCTGTCAGTGAAGCATCAAGAATCACTATATTAAAACGGGTAGAGTCAGCTTTAGGGTCGCAACCTACGATCATGATGCGTTGACCCATTTCAGCCATAGCTGCGAGGGTGTTTTGAGAAGTGGTAGATTTACCGATACCGCCCTTGCCGTAGAAAGCTATCTGTCTAATATTTGCGTCAGTAGTCATTGTTCGTGTTTTCCTAGAATTGGTTGATTTCGTGTTTTTCGTCTGTCGGTTCTCACGGCCAAGTTCTACGGCGGTGAGCGTGTGTAGAACGTCGCTACGGGGGCGATCGCTCTACAAAACATCTAGTGGTGTTCATAGTATTTATTGGGTTGTAGGGATTTTTGTTTGTGAGTGGTCAGTTGTTTTTTGCTAATGACTCATGACCACTGAGCAATGACTAATTTCTAAACTGCTTCGACAATAATTTCTTTGCTGATGCGATCGCGTAATCTCGCTTCAATGGCAATCTTTAAGGTAGCGGTACTGCTAGAACATGAACCGCAAGCACCTTGAAGAATTACCTTAACTTTATCACCTTCGACATCATAAAGTTCTACATCTCCCCCGTCGGCGATTAACACGGGTCGGACTTCTTCATCTAATACTTTTTGAATCAGGGCAATTTTTTGGACTGTAGTTAATGGTTTTTGTTGCTCTGCAATAAACTTTGAATTAGGAATTTCTGTTTTAGTTTTCGCGCCGTAGATGTTGAGATTTTGTTGGGCGAACTCCTGCTGAACTTCCTTGATTATATCATCAATCTTCGTTAAACAAGAACCGCATCCGCCACCAGCTTTTACATAATTTGTTACTTGTTCGGCACTGAAGAGATTGTTTTGGGCGACTGCTTTTTTAATCTTAGCATCAGTTATTCCGAAACAACTACAGATGAGGACACCTTCTTCATCGTCATGTGCCTCTAAAGGAATACCACGATAATTATAAATGGCAGCTTCTAAAGCCTCTTGACCCATAACAGAACAGTGCATTTTTGCTTCAGGTAGACCACCTAAATAATCAGCGATTTCCTTATTTGTTACTCCCAAAGCTTCATCTAAAGTTAAACCTTTAATCATTTCAGTTAAAGCACTAGAAGAAGCGATCGCACTAGTACAACCAAAAGTTTGAAAACGTGCATCCAGAATTTTATCTGTTGCTTCTTCAACCTTCAAATGTAATCTTAAAGCATCACCACAAGCAATACTTCCCACTTCACCAGTTGCCACCTTGACACCAGCTTCACCGGTTTCTTCAATTGCACCTTGATTTTTAGGATCGTAAAATAACTCTAATACTTTATCAGTGTAGTCCCACATAGCTAATTTTAGATTTTAGATTTTGGATTTTAGATTTTGGATTGGTAATTGGTAATTGGTAATAGAGGAATCCCATTACCTATAACCCATTACCCATTACCTATTTACTAAAGTTTGTCCTTGTTGTTGTAACCAATCGGCATTATCATTTTTGAAGGGAGATAAAGCCCGTAGACGGTCAACAATTTCCGGCATGACTGCAATTACTTGATTAATTTCTGCTTCCGTAGTATAACGAGAAAGACTAAAGCGAATTGAGCCATGTAAAGTAGTGTAGGGTAAACCCATAGCTCGTAAAACATGAGAAGGTTCAAGAGAACCAGAAGTACAAGCAGAACCAGAAGAAGCGCAAATACCGTACTTATTTAAAGAGAGCAAAATTGCTTCACCTTCAATATATTTGAAACCGATATTTGTCGTATTTGGTAATCTATTTTTAATATCACCATTTACTTGACAATCAGGAATTTTAGCCAGAAGAGATTGTTCTAAATAATCGCGTAACTTTCTTTCTTTCTGAGTTGCTTCTGCTAAATGTGATAATTCCAATTCCGCAGCTTTCCCTAAGGCAATAATTCCGGGAACATTCTCTGTACCTGCTCTACGTCCTCGTTCTTGATGTCCACCAACTAAGAAAGGACGGAAACGAACCCCACGTTTAACATACAAAGCACCAATACCTTTAGGAGCATGAATTTTGTGACCAGATATAGTTAACATATCTATGGTACTGGTCTTCATATTTAAGGGTATTTTACCTACCGCTTGCACTGCATCAACGTGGAAGATAGCTCCATATTCTTTAACTCTAACACCAATTTCTTCAATGGGAAAAATTGTGCCAGTTTCATTATTGGCATACATTACTGTTACTAAAGCAGTGTTACCAGTTAAAGAAGCTTCTAACTCATTCAAGTCTATTTGTCCTTGAGAATTGACTGACAAATAGGTAACTTGATAACCTTTAGATTCTAATTGTTTACAGACATTTAAAACTGCGGGATGTTCTACTTGAGAAGTGATGATATGACGTTTTTCTGGTTGAGCTAATAACGCCGCATGAATAGCAGCATTATCACCTTCAGTTCCGCAACTGGTAAAAACAATTTCTGATTCTTCGGCTCCGAGTAAAGCAGCAATTTGTTCTCTGGCTGTTTTTACAGCTTTTCCCAATTGTCCACCAAAAGTGTGCATACTGGAAGGATTAGCATAATAATCCGTCAAATAAGGCATCATAGCCTCAACAACTTGAGGATCTATTTTGGTGGTGGCATTATTATCAAGATAAATGCAATTATTTTGCATGGTTTCCATATAAAGATTATGAGTAATTAGCTAGAATTATTAACTGGTAATTGGTAATAGGTAATGGGGGAAAATATTACCTATTACCTATCACCCATGAAATCACCTATATAATTACTTGGCCTTGATGCTTTTGCAACTGTTGGGAAAACTTCTGAGAATAAGAGCTATACCAACGCTCCCAGTAGTCTTGTTTATTTGTTAATTTTGCTAAAACACGGTGGTAATAAGCAAACCAACTTTCCCAATAATCACTGGATTGTTGAACACAACCATCAGCAGTCGGACAAGTGGCCTTACATTGAGGTACGGTGTGAATACTACCAGCGCAATTTGTGCAAAGTTGAGAATCAATCCAATAATTACCATCAACTTCTTGAATTGCACCAGTAGGACAAACAGGTAAACACAACTTGCAAGAAATACAGTGGCTAGTAATTTTGTAAGCCATGATTATTTACCTCTGAGATTTTAGATTTTAGATTTTAGATTTTAGATTAGAGTTAATTCAATAAAATCCAAAATCCAAAATCCAAAATTGAATTACCCATTAACCTGAACATATTGCTCGTAAAATTCTAAAGCAACCTTTTCAATTACGTCGTAGGCTTCAACAGCTGTTATTCCTGCTGCTTCTAATTGTTCTTTAGGACAGTTGCCTATTTTCGATACCAAGACTGCTTTACAATCTGCGATCGCTTTCATTATATTATCTGCGGTAGCTGCTTCGCTGTAACCACCTTGACAATATTGATCAATCTTGCGGTGACTAACAAAACGAACTTCATTACCATCAACTTCATAAATTTGAAATTCTTTGGCGTGTCCGAAGTGTTGGTTAACTAATCCACCGCCTTTTGTGGCTACTGCAACTAAGATTTTAGGATTATTAGCAGATTTTTTGCCAGTCAATACTTTATCTTTTGCGGCCTTAATTTCTTCTCTAAATTTCTCAATACCTTCGTGAACTTCTTGGCGGGTTTCAAAGTTATATTCTGGAGTCATTTCCATGAACTTATCTTTGGTAAATTCCTGGCTCCGATCTTCTCCTAATAATCCTACCGCATCTGCTCGACACTGACGACAGTGGCGCATCATTTTCATGTTACCAGAACAATTATCTTGGACTTCTTTCAGTTCTTTTCCTGTTGGTCCACGTTGACCGGTTAAACCGAAATGTGTACCATGTTCTGGTGCAGAAATTAGCGGCATAATGTTATGTAAAAACGCGCCTCTCTCCCGAATTGCTTGATTAACTTCTACCAAATGTTGGTCATTAATTCCCGGAATCATTACAGAATTAACTTTACATAAGATATCAGCTTCTTTGAGGGCTTGTAGTCCTTCTAATTGTTTTTCTAGAAGAATTTTTGCTCCTTCCACACCTCTGTAACGCTTGCGTTTATAGTGAACCCAAGAATAGATTTGCGCGCCTATTTCGGGGTCAATGGTATTAAGGGTAATGGTAACGTGATCTATATTTAATTGTTTAATGCGATCAATATATTCTGTGAGCATCAAACCGTTAGTAGATAAGCACAATTTAATATCTGGCGCTTTGTCTGCAATTAGTTCAAAAGTCCGAAAAGTTTTTTCTGGATTAGCCAAAGGATCACCAGGTCCAGCTACTCCCAATACGGTCATTTGCGGAATTTTACCCGCAATTACTAACACTTTATGGGCGGCTTCTTCTGGTGTGAGCAGTTCACTCACTACCCCCGGACGACTTTCGTTAGCACAGTCATACTTGCGGTTACAATAGTTACATTGAATGTTGCAAGCAGGGGCAACGGCAACGTGCATCCGTGCATAGTGATGATGAGCTTCTTCGCTATAACAGGGGTGTTTAGCAATGCGTTCTCTAAGTTTTTCGTCCATTTCTGGAGTTGTGCTGCTGTCGCAACCGCAATTACCAGATTTAGCGGGGATGATAATAGAATCCTGATCTCGCAGGCCGTCGGAGGTGAGAATGTTGGTAGCAGGTAGTGTCATTGAATTTCGCTGTTTGCGGTGGACTTGAGAGCCACTGTGGGAGATGCTGTTACTACTGCCAATGTCAATATAATCTTAGACATGGTGCTAATCTCATCCCTCCACACACTTTTGACTATTAACTTGATTTTGTTAAGGAGCGTTAAGTGATTGGCGATAAATGATTTATAGCAGCCTTTTTTTTTGTCCCCCTTGGTTGACCAAGGATAGAACTTATTAGATTTATTATGTTTGTACTCAAATCCTTAAATCCTTGTATTGCAACGATACAAAAATTAAAAAAGATTTTTTTGGGTTGGGGTGCAGGTATTTATAGTCAGGGGTACGAGTATTTATAGTTAGGGGTTCAGGATTTCTTTGTACTCATCTCTAACTCAATGTCTGTAAGGATTTCAGCCGGATTTTTATTGGTTTTTTTGAGATTCAACTGTACTCAACTTTCCTACAACATCCGGTTTTTACCCCACCAAACACCCTCCCCTGGGGTCAAGGGGAGGGGAATAAATTCTGTTTTCCGTTTCAAACCCTTGAAAGCATTGGGGGATTAGGAGTTAGAGTGCCTGACAAGCCTGAGATTTGCCGTATGTATACAGCCTATCATTTTTTTCTCTAAAAATGCAATTTATATTTTTTTAATTTTTCGATGATTTGTGATGTAAATTGTAGTTACATCTCTTGCTGGATCAGGGATTTGGACTTAATAAAGTATCCATCTTAATGCAGATTATTTGCAAAAGATTTAATTTTTTGATCATGATTAAGTAGGTTGGCGTTAAAAATTGTCGTTATGACAAGGCTAGAGGCAATAGGCTCTAGGTCACTTTTAATCTCTATTTTACGGATGGAAACTCGCTCTGGTTAAGGTTGTGTCTACTAAGTCATTCTAAGACCGCGATGAAGCAGGAAATAAACACTAGGATTATCGCTGTCCAGATGTGTTGAAACTTTGGTAATTTTGGGTAAGTTTTATAGAACGGGGTAATTAAACTTTACACCACTTTATTTGCTTTTTTTCATTAACTACTTGTCAGTAAATCAAAAACAATGTAGGATAAAGACGAACACGGTCAGTGTGATTAGTAATCAAATATTGATTCACTCAAATAAATCTAGTAGGCAGATTTTATGGCAATCCCAACTGATGACAATGATATTCTAGTCGGAACTGATGGAAATGATAACATTAATGGCCTTGATGGTAGTGATGAACTCTACGGTGGAGATGGTAATGATACCCTCAATGGTGGAGACGGAGATGATTATCTCTATGGACAGCGTGGTAATGATATCCTCACAGGCAACGAAGGTAATGATACCCTCTATGGTGGAGAAG